>CALXVO010000013.1 GCA_944392065.1 uncultured Clostridia bacterium
ATGTTACTGATGTATCAATAGCACATGCAAAAGAATTAAAAATGGCATCGTAAAGTGGTGCCACAATTTATGTTTGCTTTTTCTAAATCTTTCCAATAATTAGTTTACAAAAATAGCAAAATAGTATATAATATTTTACGTGAAAAAGTGTGTTAAAAGTAAACGACATTAAAAATTAATTGCATTAAAGAAAGGAAGGAATTCAATAATGGATGAGAACAATAACGTAGAGCAAGAATTAGACATGAACCAATTAATGAAAGTAAGAAGAGAGAAATTAGATAAACTAAAACAAGAAGGAAAAGATCCTTATCAAATAACAAAATTTAATACAACACATACAAGCAAACAAATAAAAGATAATTATGAAGAATTAGAAGGAAAAGATGTAACAGTAGCTGGAAGAATTATGGCAAAAAGAATTATGGGAAAGGCATCTTTTTGTCATATACAAGATAGTGAAGGAAGAATTCAAAGTTATGTAAGTATCAACGATTTAGGAGAAGAAAGTTATAAAGCGTTTAAAGAAGACGATATTGGAGATATTGTAGGAATAACAGGTTTTGTATTTAAAACAAGAACAGGAGAAATATCCATTCATGCAAAAGAACTTACTCTTCTTTCAAAATCTTTAAGACCACTTCCAGAAAAATTCCATGGATTAAAAGATACCGATTTAAGATATAGACAAAGATATGTAGATTTAATTGTAAATCCAGAAGTAAAAGATACTTTTATTAAGAGAGCAGAAATACTAAAAGCAATAAGAAAATTTATGGATGAAAAAGGTTATATGGAAGTAGAAACTCCAATTCTTACTACTGTTGCCACAGGAGATGCTGCAAGACCTTTTATTACCCATCATAATACATTAGATTTACAAATGTATTTAAGAATTGCACCAGAGTTAAATTTAAAAAGATTAATTGTTGGTGGATTTGATAAAGTATTCGAGATAGGTAAAAACTTTAGAAATGAAGGAATGGATATCAAACATAATCCAGAATTTACTAATATGGAGTTTTATTCTGCATATGAAGATTATAATGATATGATGAATATAGCTGAAGAATTAATTTCTACTGTAGCACAAAATACATTAGGAACAACAACGATAACCTATGAAGGTCAAGAAATCAATTTAGCACCAGGCTGGAAGAAAATAGCTATGATAGATGCAATAAAGGAGATAACTGGAGTAGATTTTAATACAATTAATACAGACGAAGAAGCTCAAGCTATAGCAAAAGAAAAAGGTGTACAATTTGAAGATATAAAAAATACAAGAGGACATATTATTAATGAATTTTTTGAAACATTTGTAGAAGAAACCTTAATCCAGCCAACCTTTATTATGGACTATCCGGTAGAGGTATCTCCACTTACAAAGAGGAAAAAAGAAGATCCAAGATTAGTAGAAAGATTTGAGTTATTTATTGGAGGAAGAGAATATGGAAATGCGTATTCGGAATTAAATGACCCAATAGACCAATATGAAAGATTCTTAAAACAAGTGGAAGCAAAAGAAAAAGGCGATGAAGAAGCAGGTGGAATGGATGAGGACTTTGTAAATGCCCTAGAAATTGGTATGCCACCAACAGGAGGAATGGGAATAGGACTAGATAGATTAATAATGTTACTTACCAATTCACCATCCATAAGAGATGTGTTATTCTTCCCAACAATGAAGCCTTTGAATTAAAGGGTGTTTTTACTTAAATTTAATTAGTAAAGGAAATTGAATATGTATATAGATAGAAGATTAATATTTTTAATAATAGCTTTAATGCTATTTAGTTCATTAATGTCCTTATTATCAAGAGAAAATGGATTATTAAGTTTTGTAATAACCATACCGGGCATATTGATAGCAATAACGTTTCATGAATTTGCACATGCTTTTGCAGCAGATAAATTGGGAGACGATACTCCACGAAGACAAGGAAGGCTCAACTTAAACCCATTTACTCATTTAGATTTATTTGGAACTATAATGCTAGTATTTGCAGGATTTGGATGGGGAAAACCAGTCGAAATAAATCCAAGAAATTTTAATAGAGATATATCGCTATCAAAAGCAGAAGCAATTGTTGCTGCTGCTGGTCCAATTATGAATTTTATAATAACAATAGTATTTGAAATAATATTATGCATTATAGTAAAATTTGCACCAGGTTTTTATGTGACAGGTGGAAACATCTATGCTTCTAGCCAAATTTGGGGAATAGTAGCAAGCATTATTGGTAGTATAATATCTATTAATATAGGGCTTGGAATATTTAATTTAATACCATTGCCACCATTAGATGGTTCAAAAATATTAAGTGGTTTTTTACCATATAATGCAAGAAATTGGATGGACTCACATAGTCAAATTTTTGAGATCATATTTGTTGCTTTATGGATAGTAGGAATATTAAGTTTAATAATATCCCCAATAATTTCAGTTGTAAATAATGGCTTAACTAGTTTGTTTATGTCAATGTTTGGGTTAATATAAGTATTGCATATAGATGTTTAATCTAAGAGAATAATCAGTTAATGCAATATAATTTATACAATAAGATAAATGTAAAAAAGCAGTATATAGAGTCAAAAATAGGAGTAAAAAATGAAAGATATAATCACACTAGGAATTGAATCAAGTTGTGATGAGACCTCTGTAGCAGTAGTAAAAAATGGTAGAGAGGTTTTATCAAATGTAATAAATTCACAAATAAAAATACATGAAAAATTTGGTGGAGTTGTACCGGAAATAGCTTCTAGAAATCATATAGAGACTATTTCTGCTGTCACAAAAGAGGCCTTAAAAGAAGCTAATATAACATGGAATGATATTGATAATATAGCTTGCACATATGGACCAGGATTAGTAGGTGCTCTTTTAGTAGGAGTATCTTATGCTAAGGGTCTAAGCTATGCTTTAAATAAACCACTAACAGGTACAAATCATATCGAGGGTCATGTAGCAGCAAATTATATTTCTCACAAGGAACTAAAACCACCGTTTTTATGCTTAATTATTTCAGGAGGGCATACCCATCTAGTACATATACAAGATTATGATAAATTTGAAATATTAGGAAAGACAAGAGATGATGCTATTGGAGAAGCTTTTGATAAAGTGGCAAGGGTAATAGGACTAGGGTATCCTGGAGGACCAAAAGTAGATAAGCTTGCAAAAGAAGGTAAGGCAAATATAGAACTTCCTAAGACACATATAGATGGATTAGATTTTAGTTTTAGTGGAATAAAAACAGCAATAATAAATTTACACCATAAAAACCCAGATATTAATAAAGCAGATTTATGCGCAAGTTTTGAAAAATATGTTACAGAAATATTAATTGATAATAGTTTAAAAGCTGCAAATGAATTGAAAATAAAAACAATAGCATTAGCAGGAGGGGTATCTGCAAATTCATATATAAGACAGCAATTTGTAAATCTAGAAAGTAAAGGATACAAAATATATTATCCAGAACCTATCCTTTGTACTGATAACGCAGGAATGATAGCATCTGCAGGATATTATAGATATGTATCCGGGGTTACATCAGACCTTACCTTAAATGCGGTACCGAATTTAAAAATAAGCTAACAAAAAACAGAAGTAAACATTGACAGGTTATTGATAAAAAATTATAATAACTATAAAAGTAAAAAGAAAACCAAATAGAGGAGCAAACCTATGGCAATTTATGCAATTGCTGATTTACATTTATCCTTCTTAGAAGATAAGCCAATGGATATATTTGGAGATAATTGGGAAAATCATGCAGAAAAAATAAAGAAAAATTGGATAGAGCAAGTAAAGGAAGAAGATTTTGTAATACTTCCAGGAGATTTTTCTTGGGCAATGTATTTAAAAGATACAAAATTGGATTTTGAATATTTAAATGGTTTGCCAGGCACGAAAATCTTATTAAAAGGAAACCATGATTATTGGTGGACTACTTTAGCAAAAATGAATGAATTTATACAGGAAAATAATTTTAATAAAATACATTTTTTATACAATAACAGCTATTTAGTAGAAAATAAAATAATAGTTGGAACAAGAGGATGGAATATCTTAGATACAGAAAATGATAGTAAAATGATAAAAAGAGAGAATGCAAGGCTAGAATTATCAATAAAAGATGGATTAAGCAAATATGGTGATGATAAGGAAATGATAGCTTTTATGCATTATCCACCTATTAATAAAAATGATATACTAGCAAAAGAAAAAACAGAATTTGTAAAAACATTTGAAAAATACAATATACATAGATGCTATTATGGACATTTACATGGAACAGCACATAAAGATGCTATTGAAGAAATAGTAGATGGAATTGAGTATAAATTAATAAGTGCAGATTATCTGGATTTTACTTTACAAAAAATATAAAGATAGTGTGAAATAATCCATAAAAAATAGGATAGAAAGGCATTATCCATAAAATAGGAAACAGGGGAATAAATATGTATAGAGAAGTTAAAATAAATATACCGATGTTCATAGGAATCATATTACTTGTTGCTGTTGCAACAACTGTGCTTGTATCTGGAGTGAATTTTACTAAAGAGTTAATAATGAGAGATAATGAAAGAATGGAAGAATGGTTTAATGAGTTAGAGGGAGAAGTAAATAATAGTATAGGAGCAAATGAGGCAATCAATGAAATTGCTGAAACAAATGATGTATAAAATATACTAAAAAATATGTAAACTATTGCAAAATGTTAAAAATGTGATATAATAATAAAGCTTATTAAAAATATCGTGAAAGGATGAATAATATGAACGTAAAAGTAGAAAAAACAGAAAATAAAAATGAAGTGAAATTAACATTCAACATTGAAGCTGAAAAATTTGAAGAAGCAATGAAAAAGGTATATGCAAAAACTGCAAAATATTTTAATATACCTGGTTTTAGAAAAGGAAAGGCACCGATGCAATTAGTAGAAAGACAATATGGTTCTGCTATTTTTTATGAGGATGCTTTTAACGAACTAGTACCAGATATATATGATGAAGCAATTAAAGAAAATAAGATAGAAGCTGTTAGCAAGCCTAACATAGATATCGTACAAATGGAAAAAGGAAAAGAACTAATTTTTACTGCAACAGTAGAAACAAAACCAGAAGTTGAACTTGGAAAATATAAAGGTATAGAAATTAAAAAAATTGAGTATACTACATCTGACAAAGATATAGAACATGAATTAGGACATATGGCTGAAAGAAATGCTAGACTTGTTACCGTAGAAGATAGACCAGTTGAAAAAGGAGATATAACAACAATTGACTTTACAGGTTCAATCGATGGAGTAGAATTTGAAGGTGGAAAAGCAGAAAATCATGAATTAGAGATTGGAAGCAATACATTTATACCAGGATTTGAAGATCAAATGATTGGTATGAAAATAGATGAGGAAAAAGATATTAAAGTAAAATTCCCAGAGGATTACTTCTCAAAGGATTTAGCTGGAAAAGATGCAATATTTAAAGTAAAATTACATGAAATAAAGAAAAAAGAATTGCCAAAAATGGATGATGAATTTGCAAAAGACGTAAGCGAATTTGACACCTTAGATGAATTGAAGAATAGTATAAAAGAGAAACTAGATACAGAAAATACGAATAAAGCAAAATATGAGACAGAGGAAGAAGCTATAAAAACAGTTTGTGATAATACAAAAATAGATATTCCAAATGGAATGATTGAAATGGAAATAGACAATATGGTAAGAGATATGGAAACAAGATTATCTTACCAAGGCTTAAATTTAAATCAATATCTTCAAATAATGGGTAAAACAGAAGAAGATATTAGAAAAGATTTTAAAGACCAAGCAGAAAAATCTGTTAAATCTAGATTAGTATTAGAAGCTATTGTAAAAGCAGAAAAAATAGAAGCAACTCCAGAAGAAGTAGCAGATAAAGTAAAAGAAATGGCAAAACAATATGGTAGAAAAGAAGAAGAGCTTCTTGAAAATGTACAATTAAAAGAATATGTAGAAGAAAATCTAAAAACAGAAAAAGTGATTGACTATATAGTACAAAATGCAAAAAAGAAATAGGTGGTTAGAAAATAATTAGAATTTTGGCTGTGTCAACTTTAATTTAAAACGCGGTTACATACACCAAGTATGTGCCCTTGCCTTTTAAATTAAAGTTTCCTTGCAAAAATCCAATTCTTTTCCAACCAATTAGGATAAAGCAGAAAACAAAGTCAAAGTAAAAAATGAAAAAGTTAGGGGGAAAAGTAGATTTAGTAAAATATATTTTACCACTAACTTTTTTTGAATAAAATATAGTGAATATTACAATTTATTAATAAGTAAACCTTTCATTATTTTAGTAAAAAATAATGTTATAAATAAGTATTTGTTACTGTTCAGCGTGAATTTGTAGTATACGTCTTAGTAGTATGTATATTTCTCAAATTTTTTTTAAACAGTAACAAGTATTTGACAATTTTGAAAGAAAATGTATATAATAGCATTGTAAATTTTAGAAATTATGTTTTAAGGAGGAATTTTTAATGGAAAGAAATAGTTTAGTTCCATATGTTATAGAACAAACAGCAAAAGGAGAAAGATCTTATGATATTTTTTCTCGTTTATTAAAAGATAGAATTATATTTTTAGGAGAAGATGTAAATGCAACAACAGCAAGCTTGGTAATAGCACAATTGTTATTCTTAGAGTCAGAAGACCCAGATAGAGAAATAAGTTTATATATCAATAGCCCAGGAGGATCTATTACTGATGGAATGGGAATTGTAGACACAATGAATTACATCAAATGTCCAGTTTCTACTATATGTGTTGGTTTAGCTGCAAGCTTTGGTGCAGTGCTACTTGCCAATGGAGAAAAAGGAAAAAGATTTGCAACACCAAATGCAGAAATATTAATTCATCAACCATTAATTGGTGGAAATGGTATTGCTGGACAAACAACAGAAATAAAAATACATGCAGACCACATGATTAAAACAAGAGAAAAACTAAATAAATTATTGAGTGATAAAACAGGTCAAAGTATTGAAACAATTGAAAGAGATACCGAAAGAGATCACTGGATGACAGCAGAAGAGGCTTTGGAGTATGGATTGATTGATGGGATTATGGACAAAAGAAAGTAATTTTGAAGATAATTGGTTTTGGCGTTGTTACTGCAAATTAAAAATTTAATCAACGTGCAAAAAGCACGCCTCATAAATTTTTAATTTGCGTGCCTAGCCAAAACACAATTCTTTTCAAAATTACAGATGTGTTTGCTTCGTTTTGGACTGAAAAGAAATGGAAAGATAAGAAAAGTGAAAAAGAAAGGAAATAGAAATGTCAAACAATAAACAAAAAAATATTAGATGTTCTTTTTGTGGAAAATCACAAGAAGAAGTAGATAGAATTATTGCTGGACCAGGAGTATATATTTGTAGTGAGTGTGTAAAAGTATGTTCAAATATAGTGGAAGATGATTTATATGAAGAAGCAGAGATGACATATACTTTAGCAGATAAGGAAGAACTTCCTAATCCAGCCGAAATAAAAGAAGTTTTAGATACGTATGTAATCGGGCAAGAAGAAGCTAAAAAAACATTATCGGTTGCAGTATATAATCATTATAAACGTATTAATAGTAAGGAAGAAAACGATAAAGATGATGTAGAACTTCAAAAAAGTAATGTACTATTATTAGGACCTACAGGTTGTGGTAAAACACTTCTAGCACAAACACTTGCTAAAATATTGAAAGTACCATTTGCTATAGCAGATGCTACAACTCTTACAGAAGCAGGCTATGTAGGAGAAGATGTGGAGAACATATTGCTAAAATTAATACAAGCTGCAGATTATGATGTGGAAAAAGCAGAAAGAGGAATTATATATATCGATGAAATTGATAAAATTTCTAGAAAATCCGAAAACCCATCTATTACAAGAGATGTAAGTGGGGAAGGTGTACAACAAGCTTTATTAAAAATAGTAGAAGGAACAGTGGCTTCTGTACCACCACAAGGAGGAAGGAAACATCCACATCAAGAATTTATTCAAATAGATACTTCTAATATATTATTCATCTGTGGAGGAGCTTTTGAAGGACTTGAGAAAATAGTAAAAGATAGAATAGGAAAGAAATCCATAGGATTTGGAGCTGTAATAGATAGCAATAAAGATATTGATAAATACAAAGTATTTGAACAGTTATTACCACAAGATTTATTAAAATTCGGTTTAATTCCAGAGTTTGTAGGACGTTTACCAATTATAGCCACATTAGAAGAATTAGATAGAAATGCATTAATTGATATTGTAACGAAACCAAAAAATGCTTTAGTAAAACAATATAAGAAATTATTTAAAATGGATAATGTAGACTTAGAGTTTGAACCAGAGGCATTAGCACTAATAGTAGACAAAGCAATCGAAAGAAAAACAGGTGCTAGAGGACTTCGTTCTATTATAGAGGAAATAATGAGAGATATTATGTTTGAGATTCCATCCAATCCAAAAATAGAGAAATGTATTATTACAAAAGAAACCGTAGCAAATGGCGAACCACCTAAAATTATTATAAATAATAATAGAGAAGTACCAAAAAAGATAAACTCTAATAAAAGAGTTACAACAAAGAAGAATGCAACTACTGCTTAAAAGTGGATAAGATATGGATTATTTATAGTGGTTTTACTAGATTTACGTTGTCTTTCCGATTAAAAGACGTTAACGCTAAATTATGGGCTGTTGTATTAACATTAGCAGTATTAATGGTTGTTGGTGGTTTATATGTTACCTTCTATCCTGGTGCTCTAATTTTAACATTAGGAGTAATTGTTTTAATTTATGCAATTATGGACTTAATAGAGAGTTTTATCTTTATGAGAAATATGAAGGATGTATTATCTCAATAAAAAAATTGCCTAAATCACTTGAAATGCATATAAATATATGTTAAAATATTTATTGTTACTAAAATAAAAAGTTAAAATTTATTAACATGAAATTGAGGATAGATAATTGTTAGAAAAATTTATAGAAGCTTTAGCTTAAATGGAGGTCAAAATGATAGAAATAATTAGAAATATAGTATTAGTTATATATGTAATAGACTGTATTGCGTTGATTATACTTGCAACAGTTCAAGCAAAAGATACAAGTGGAGCTTCACAAACTGTTACGGGTGCAGCAGCAAATAACTTTTATGAGAGTAATAAAGGTAGAACAAAGGAAGGTAGACTTAAAAGATTTACCATCATTTCAGGAGTTTTATTTGTAATACTTGCAGTAGTACTTTCAATCTTATTTGTAATGTAGGATATTTATTGTATAGAAATAGATTTCGGAACATATATAACTTTATTATATATGTTCTTTTTTTAGAAAGAAGGTTTGTATTTGAGTAAGAAATTGGATAAAAATAAATTAGAAAAAATTTATAAAAAAATGAATAAAAAGAAGTCAAGTATAGATAAGAAAAGTGAAATTAATAAGGCTAGAAAAAAAATCAACGTAGAAAAATCAAAAAGACAAGATTTTAAGAGCAAAGTAAAAGATAGTAAAAATCTAAAATCAAAAGTAAAAGAAGATAGTAAAATATTTGATTTAGAGAAAAATACAGTTGTTGGAACTTATCAAAAAAGTAGAAATTTTGGTTTTGTTATTCCAGATGATAAAAAGCTTGGCTCCGATATTTATATTGCAAAAAAAGATGCAATGAAGGCAAAGAATAATCAAAAAGTAGTGGTGGAAATTACCAAACTTCCTAAGAAAGACAAAAGCGCAGAAGGAAAAATAATAGAGATAATTGGCTATATAGACCAAGCAGGTGTTGATATGATGTCTTTAGTAAAAGAATATGATTTGCCTTATGAATTTCCAGAGCCTGTTCTAAAAGAAGCAAAGAAAATAAATCAAGAAGTAGATGTAAAGGATATAAAAAATAGAAGGGATTTGCGTAATCAAGAAATCTTTACGATTGATGGAGAAGATGCTAAAGATTTAGATGATGCTGTAAATGTGGAAAAATTAGAAAATGGTAATTATCAATTAGGAGTGCATATTGCAGATGTTAGCCATTATGTAAAAGAAGGTTCTTTTTTGGATAAAGAAGCAATTTTACGAGGAACAAGTGTCTATATGCTAGATAGAGTAATACCAATGCTTCCTGTAGAATTATCTAATGGAATCTGTAGTTTAAATGCAGGTAAAGATAGATTTGCTATTTCGTGTGTTATGGAAATTAATCCAAAAGGACAAGTTGTTTCTTCCGATATTTTTAAAAGTGTAATCAAAGTAACAGAAAGAATGAGTTATACCAGTGTACAAAAAATATTAGACAATTCTGATAAAGAGATTATCAAAAGATATACTGATTATATAGAGCATTTTAAACGAATGGAAGAATTAGCTCATATTTTAAAGAATAGAAGAGCAAAAGAGGGAAGTTTAAATCTAGATATTCCAGAAACAAAAGTTATTTTAGATGAAAGAGGAATAGCCATAGATATTAAAAAATATGAATTAACATTTGCTAATGAAATAATCGAACAATTTATGCTAACTGCAAATGAAACGGTTGCAGAAAAATTCTATTGGTTGGAAGCTCCTTTTATTTATAGAGTGCATGAAGCACCAGATATGGAAAAAGTAACGGAGCTAAATAAGTTTTTGTTTAATTTAGGATATCGAGTAAAATGCAATAAAGAAGAAGTTCATCCAACTGCTTTTGCAGATGTGCTAGAAAAAATAAAAGGAAAACCGGAAGAAATGGTCATCTCTAACTTAGTGTTAAGAACGCTAAAAGTGGCAAGATATGAAAGTGAAAATAAAGGACATTTTGGTATTGCAAGTAAATACTATTGTCATTTTACTTCACCTATTAGAAGGTACCCAGATTTATTTATCCATCGCATTATATCAAATTACATGAAAGAGGGTTATAACCTATCTGAGGAAGAAATAGAAAAGTATAAACAGCAAGCTACCAAATATGCAGAAACATCTTCGGAAAGAGAAAAAATAGCACAAAAAGTAGAACGAGAAAGTGTAGACATCAAGATGGCAGAATACATGGAAAGTCATATTGGAGAGGAGTATCATGGAATTATTTCAAGTATTACTTCGTTTGGAGTATTTGTCGAGTTAGAAAATACGGTAGAAGGTATGATACGATTTGATAAATTAGGAGATGAGTACTTTATCTATGATGAAGATAGAAAAACGCTTTTTGGAGAGAAAACAAAGACAATGTATCATATTGGAGATAAAATTAATATACGTGTCATTCGAGCAGATAAGCTATCTAGACAAATAGATTTTGAAAAAGTTGTGGAAGAAGAAGAGGAGAAAGAAGAATAGACTTTCTCCTTTTCTATACTACAAAATTAGGAACAATTAAGCAAAATACTGCTAAGATATATAAAAATATTCCAACACTCTTATTATTATTTTCTCTATATTCCAAATAGCCGGTAATAGCTGTTTCAATACAAGCATAAATTGAAGTTAAAAATATTACAATTTCCATTTTATCAAAATCCTTTCTTTTATAATTCATAGTTTTGTTTGCCTTTAATTTTAGAATATGAATTGTAACATAGTAAAGCTTTTTTAACTTTCCTTCTCTTTTGGTTACTAGATAATGGTTTTCAAAAAAGCATGTCCTGCAAACGGGATGTACTAATTAAAAAATCTCGCTTCGTCCCGACTTAAGCTCCCTGCTTCGCTCATTTTTTTAATTAGTACATCCCTGCGCGGACTTAATATTTTGCATAACCATTATCTAGTAACCTCTTTTGAAGTATTTACAAGTAAATAGCTTGAATTTAGCTCTACATCTACGTTAACTTTAAAAAATGCATCTTGATAATGATGAAGCCAATTGTAATCCTCCCAATCTGAATTATAGTTAAAATACTTTAAAGCATATAAGCCAAAACCATCTATATCAGCATGAAGATTTTTGGAGGTCTTATATAAATAGGAAGAAATATTTTTTTCTAGGTAATTTTCAGAATAGCTTTCAATACTAGAAACAACTTCTTCATTATCTAAATCAATATTACTATTCATGGAATGCATTCTAGCAACTATTTTTATATCAGAAGTAATATAGGGAGAACTATTTACCAAAAACAAAGAATTTTTGGTGTCTTTTTTTAATTCAATATATAGATCAATATTCTCCAATTCCTCAATTGGGCTAGGGATTTGAATTTGTGCATTTTGCAATTTATTAGAAATAATTAAATGACAGATGGATTCTAGCCCATTTAATTCTCCTACAAATTTGTCACCATTGAATACAGCAAGTCCCATTGTTTCAATACTATGTTCGCCAGTAATAGGAGTTTCGCCAGCAGTATAGGATGAATCGATAGAAGAGGAGTTGGTATGCGTATCTTCCGTATTAACAGAACCCAGAATTGCAACAGGTTCTAAAGTATTTGAGTTAATTGCCGTAAAAAATTCGTTGCAAGTTATACTTTCTGTGTATCCTGTATATTCACTAGAAGAAGGGGCAATATCATAATATCTTGCAGATACTTTATCTAGTACAGGAGCAGAGTATTCTAAAAATGAAGAAGCATCACATTTGCTAATGATAATATTGGAGTCTGTTCGAAATTGAATATCATTTGTTAACGTATATAGATATTCACTAATTCCGTTTGGAAGCTAGTTCTTCGGAAATAACTAATACTTTACAATGCGATAAATTTACTTCTTTGCCAAGATAACTATTAAATAATGCTATACCAGTACTAATAGAGGAACATTCAATAGAATTTACAACAGCAGAAGAAGATTGTGCAGAACTGCTAGAGCCACCTTCGCCACCATTAGGTATAGAAATTTGTAAGCTTAGTTTTAAAGCATTGTCTTTACCAACATCTAGTCCAATGGCTACTACATAAGCTAAATTATCAATCCCCTGTATACCATAATAACTAGAACTAGTGACAATGAGTAAAACGGTTAATATAAAGATAGCAAAGAATTTTTGTACTTTGTAATTCATAATATATTCCTTTCTTATTTTTTTGCAAACAATGTATGTTTTAAATTTTTATTTCCGGCCCCCAACATCGTACAAACTGTAACAGCTTCGCTTAACAGTTTGTAAACTTGTCGGTCCCCACCTTAAGCACTCCAATAAAAATTTAAAACATATATTGTTTGCTATAAATTGTAAATTGTAACTATTTTTTTAGTTTCATCGAATGTTTCTTTTTCACATTTGCGAAAATCAATACTAAAGTAAAAATACCAAAGATGAGAAACAAAGTTCCATATTTATAAAAAGCATTTGCAATTGCTTCAAAATTAAACAGTCCATTTAATACCATTGCTAGAACAAATATAATAGTTGCCACAGAAATACCTAAATATTTTGGTTCCTTTATATTTGTTAATTTTTTTAAAATACTTAATATAAACATAATGCCAATATTGATAAAAGACATAAGTGCTAGTGTCCATATAAATATAAAGATTGCTTCAGGTCTTTCTAAAAAGGCACTTAACCTACTATTGATAATAATAAAGTAAATAGGAGAAAGCCTGCTTATAGAAGCAATGTCTGAAAAAGCAAAAATCAATATAGTTATGGATAAAATTAAGAAAATACCACAGATAAGAACAGACCATAATGTAACTTTAGAAGTATCTTCTTTTTTATTTAGCATTGGCGAAATGAAAAATAAAAAGAATAATCCATTAAAAGCAAATATGTTGCTAGCGCCGGTTAAGAAAATTTTATCTAAACCATCTGCAAAAATAGGTAAAGAACGTTCAATTTTTAACATATCGGCAACGAAAATAAAAGTAAACAAAATACTAAATAATGCAATAGGAACAATTATGGTATTTGTTTTGATAATTGATTTTTTTCCAATAATATTTGCTACCACACCAATAAATAGAAACAGAAATAGAATAAAGGAGATAGGATAGCTTGGAAAATAGACTAATAGTAAATTATGAGAAAACATTCTTGTTAAAAATACAGTTTCAAAAATAAGATAAAGAATGCATAATGTACCAATTAGTATTTTTAAAGGTTTACCTCCTACATATTCGGAAATATCAATAATATCTAAACCAATAAAATTCTTTAAAAGCTTTAATATTAAAACTACAAATATTAAAACCAGAATGAGTATATAAATTGTGTTTAGAATAGAAGCGGTTCCAGAATTGTTTAAAATCATTTGTGGTAAATCTAGTACAATGTGATTTACGAAAATGACTACCATTAAACAAATTGCTTCAAAATTACCTAGTTTACTGTAATCCATACCAAATTCCTTTCTTAAAAATTAATTATTAGGATATTTCCATTTCATACTAATATGCTCCTGTCTATCCTCTTTTTTCGTGTCTAAAAAGCTAGCTCTTTTTTCCCTTTTCCAAGTTGGTGCGTTAAAGATACCATTAGAAACTTTACCTTTGGAAGGAATATATGGATCTAAATAAGATACACCAAAGGATTGGATTTTTGTAGCGATAAGTAGATGAATAACAGCGCCAACCGCAATTCCTAATAAACCTGCTAGAAAGCCTAAAATAATGTAGGCAAATCGACTAACTCTGCAATGAAAGGCCAAATAATAATCAGGAATTGCGAAGGAAGTAATACCAGTAATTGCTACAATGATGATTAAGATAGGGCTTACAATACCTGCATCAACGGCAGCTTGTCCCATAATCAGAGCACCAATAATACCAAGGGTCGGACCGAATAGGAGTAGGAACTCTTAAACCAGCTTCACGAATAAGCTCGAAAGAAAGTTCCATGATAATAATTTCGAAAATGATAGAAAAAGGTACTGTTGCTCTAGAAGCAACAATTGCAAAAAGCAGCTCCGTCGGAATAAATTCTTGATGAAAGGTAGTAATAGCAACATATAATCCTGGCAAAAGTAAACTAATTAACAGAGCACCAACTCTGACAATTTTTAATAAATTTGCAAATTGAAATTTAATATTTCTATCTTCAGAAGATTCTAAAAAGTCGATAAACACAGCAGGGACAATCAAAACATATGGACTACCATTTACAATAACAACTACTCTTCCTTCTAATAAATAGGTGGAAGCTTTATCCGGTCTTTCTGTAGCAATAATTTGTGGTAAGCTATATTTACTATTATCCTCCATCAATTGTTCTAACTGACCAGAAGATACCAAATAATCTATATTAATATTGTTAAGCCTATATTTTGCTTCTGCAACTAAATCATCATTTGCAATGTTTTTCATATAGCATAATGCACAGACAGTTTTACTTACTTTTCCTACTTGTATATTTTCGATAATTAAATTTTCATTGTTTACAATCCTACGTATTAAACTAGTATTAGTACGAATGTTTTCAACAAAAGCTTCCTGTGGGCCACGAATGACAACTTCATTTTCTGGTTTAGAAATACTTCTAGTTTGAAACCCTTTTACATCAATATCAAAAGCTAAGTTTAGAGTATCAATAAAAAGAAGACAATTCCCAGCATTAACACTAGAAAAAATATCTTTAAACTCTGTTTGGGTCTTCACATTATTTTGTGGAAGTAGGCAATTTAAAATATATTCTTTTAGGTCGAATTTCTTAACTTTTCTTACAGTAATATTATTTGTAACTGCTTCGGAAATTACTTGATTTTGATTGCCATCAAAAGAATTGGCAGTATTTTTAAGCATTAATGGTTTTAGTACATAATTATTTACTAAATCTGTATCTGTCATTCCATCAATAAAAAGTAGGAATGCTTTATATTGCTTATTTCTTGCTGTTAAAGTAAATTCTTTTAAGACAATATCGCTATTGATTAAAAGATTATACTTAACCTTAATATATTCTATATTTACATCAATACTAGGAAAAATTTCTTTTACATCATCTATGGTATCTACCGTATCGTTATTGATTTCTGAATTCGCATTCTCTGTGCTTGGCATGCTAAAGTGATGCGATGGCTCTTGAATAGGAAAGAAAATTTTTTTAAAAGTATCTGCAATCTTCATGAATGGCATCCATCCTTTCTTTAAATGAAATAACGTAGTTTAGGTGTTGCTAATTTTAAAGTTAAATAATTTTTAACAATAACATTTCTACTATATATTTTCCAGAAAATTTTAATTTATGTATAAAACTGAAAAATTGTTTTCTAAAAACTTTGTCAATAATAAATGTTCAAATCTCCAAAAAAGATAGTTTTCACAAAAAGTTGAGGGTGTCCTGAAAAATAGGATCCCTCAACTATTCGATTTATTGTATAGGAAAAATCGACTTTTTCATTGTTATTTCAGTATTTTAACGATTTTTCCGTATACAAAAGGTTAGGTTTCTTATAATATAATACAGATTAATCCGCCACTACCTTCATTTACGATGCGTTCTAGTGTTTCTTGAAGTTTGGCTTGTGCATCTACTGGCATTTTAGCAAGTTTGGTTTGTAATCCTTCATTTACAAGTTCATGTAAACTTCTTCCAAAGATGTTTGATTCCCAAATTTTTGCAGGATCATCTTCAAAGTTAGAAAGTAGATAATTTACTAATTCTTCAGACTGTTTTTCACTTCCTACAATTGGAGATACTTCTGTTTCTATTTCTGCTTTAATTAAGTGAATCGATGGAGCACGGGCTCTTAATTTCACACCAAATCTGCTTCCTTGTTTTATAATTTCTGGTTCATCTAAAATTAATTCATCAATAGATGGAGTTACAATTCCATAACCAGTTGCTTTTACTTCCTCCAAAGCATTTGATATTTTATCATATTCCTTTTTAATCTCTGCCATAGAGGTAATAGTAGAGAATAGATCTCCTTCGTTATTAATTTCTACTCCAGAAATTTCGGTAAGCACTTTATAAAATAATTCATCAAATAGATTGATAGAAATATTTATAGTACCTTCTCCAAGTTTTATTTCATTGACAATAGTTTTGCTAATAATTTTTGTATTTTGTAATTTAGCCACTCCACCATCTACTTGTTTCAAAATATGTACATTATTAAATGCTTCTTTTATTTCTGAATATAATTCTTCTTTTAGCCAGTGTGAATCAGATAAACCATCTACCCATTTTGGAAAATCAATATTCATTTTCTCGATTGGAAACTCATATAAAATCTTTCCAAAAATTTCTTCAATATCTTCCATATCGAGTCTTGAACAATCTGTAGGAATAACAGCAGTTTGATACTTTTGTTCTAGGTCGCTTGCCAGATTTTTAGTATAATCTGAAAATGGGTCATCTGAATTTAATACAATAACAAATGGTTTGTTTAATTCTTTTAATTCTCTTACAACTCTTTCTTCTGCTTGAACATAATCTTCTCTTGGAATATCTGTTATACTTCCATCGGTTGTTACTAAAATCCCTATTGTAGAATGTTCCTGAATTACTTTTTTTGTTCCTATTTCTGCAGCTTGTTCAAAAGGAATTTCCTCATCAAACCAAGGGGTCTTAACCATCCTAGGCATATCATCTTCTAAATAACCAATTGCATTGTTTACTAAATAACCTACACAATCTACTAAACGGGTTTTTAGTTTTAAATTATCTCCAATTGTAATTTCTACAGCTTCATTTGGAATGAATTTTGGCTCTGTTGTCATAATAGTTCTACCGCCAGCACTTTGTGGAAGTTCATCTCTTGCACGTTCCTTTTTGTATTCATTTTCAATATTAGGAATAACAAGTAAGTCCATAAATTTTTTAATAAATGTGGATTTTCCTGTTCTTACCGGTCCAACAACACCAACATAAATATCTCCTTGAGTACGATTAGCTATATCTTGATATAATTTTAAATTTTCTTCCATGAATAAAATACCCTCCTTAAAAATGTTTGTACTAAACTTTATTTAATGTATATTAAGATTGACCTAAACTTATGACAAAAATTCCAAAATAGGGACAGGCGTATTTGTCCAGAATAAGCCCGTCCCCTTTTGCTCAAAAGGTTGCCAAAGAAATATT
>CALXVO010000014.1 GCA_944392065.1 uncultured Clostridia bacterium
TTATTGCCTATATGATTATAAATATTTATTTTAGTATATTCTTAAAATTTTTAGAACTCTATATAATATTTCTCCACCTGGTAACATTTTTATTTCAGCCTCAGAGAATATTCTTAGAATTAATATTAAAATTGCATATATTATTACAGCTACTATCAATGCTACTATTATACACAACTTAAAAGAAATTATACTTAGTAAACTATTATATGTAAATACTAAACACACAGCCATCATTATTGTTGCCACTATTGGTTTTACAAAATTTTTCAATTCAAAGTGTATTCGCATATTTTTTTGCATTATATATAATTCTAAGAAAAATGTAACTATATGATATATAACAGTTGAAAATGCTGCTCCTGCAGTTCCTCCTAATATAAATATGTCCGGGTTTATTTTTACTAAGACTGTATTTAAAAACAGTTTTATAATAGAACCTAATCCTAAACATATTGCAGGAACTATCGTTTTTCCTAATCCATGCAAAACAGAATTTATATTCTGACTAAGCATCATAAATGTTATTGATATTGCACTTATTTGTAGTAAAAATGCTCCATCTGGTTGATTGGGGAACAATAGCTTTAATATAGGTTCTGCTAAAATAATTAGTCCCACTGTACTTGGTAATCCTATCAGTATAGATATTAATAGTGAAAATTTTATTTTTCTTTTAGCTACAGTAAAATTCCCACTAGCTTTTGCAGCAGAAACGCTTGGTATTAGAATGCTAGAAAAAGCTGCATTGAACGATAATGGAAATGCGATTAAAGTATCTACTTTTCCACTTAAAATTCCATATTGAAGTTTTGCATCTGTTTCAGTCATGAAGTTTTTTAATCCTCTTACAATAGTCATAGAGTCTATATTCTTGTTAATTCCACCCAATATTGGTGCTATTGACATCGGTATTGATACAAATAATATGTCCTTTATGGTTTTTCTTATTCCTTTATATTTATAATTAACACTGTGTTCTATTTCATTTGCTATTTCTCTTTTTACGCTTTTGTAATATCTATATAGATATGTAAAACACACTATTTCAGATAAAGTTGTAGCAATTGCTGCTCCTCCCGCCATAACCCTTGTATCTAAACCTGTATTCTGAGCTATGTATTCTATAAGTCCTATTGTTATTATTGTTCTAAAGATTTGCTCTATCGTTTGAGAATTTGCACCAATATTAAGATTTTCTCTTCCATTAAAATATCCCTTTATTACAGATGTTATGGATACGAAAAACACGGCTGGAGAAAGTGCAAGCAGACTTAGTTCTGCTTCTGGAATTTGTATTAAATTGCAGGATATATAATGTGAAAAAGTAAACAAAACAATTGAGCAAAAAAATCCAACTAAGCCAAAAGTTATTATTGCAATTCTAAATACTTTGTGTGCTCCCCTACTGTCTCCTATCGCTAATCTTTCAGATACTAGTTTTGAAACTGCATTTGGAATCCCCATAGATGATATAGTAAGGAATAGTGCATAAATTTGAAATGCACTTGAGTATATTGCATTTCCTTCATCTCCAAAACCTTCTCTATTAGTTAGATATATTTTATTAATCACACCTATAACTTTTATAAATAAGTGTGCAGACAATAAAACAATTATGTTTTTTAGAAAACTTGATTTTTTTAGTTTTCTTTGTTTTCCTTCTTTTAATTTTTTCATATTTAATATTATTCGCTAGTTCTATATTTATAACGAAAATTTTATAGTATCAATTTTTTACTATTTAGTAACACATTTAATGACTTTTTTTGCAAAAACTATTGTATTTTTTCCGATTTTATAAGATAATATATATGTATGATTTTATTTTTTGAAAGTGGTGAAATTGTTGAAATATATAGATAAATTTCTAAAATTTTTAAAAACAGATAGAAATACTTTTGCAACATATATCTTAACATTAATCTCAGCATATATTATTGTTGACAGGTTAGTAGAATTAATGTTTATGATATTTACTGGAGTGGCATATTCATATTGGGGACCAATTGAATATACATTAGCATTTGCATGTGTTGTATTTGCTTTTTATTTTTCATTTAGTTCCAAGTTCGTAAAAGCAGATGTCGATAAGCTTAGGTTTTTCAATACATATATAATTACATTATACATATTATCTGTATCTTTTGTAGTACAAGGTCTAAATTCACTTGCTTGGACTTTTATACTTTCAGCCCCAAACTATGCAGATATTGTAATGGAATATTCAAATTTATTTAGACCTGCATTTACAGCCCTTTCCTTGTATATTCCACTTGTAACATTTTACAAATTGTTCAAATGGCTTACATTTACAATTAACGATACGAAAGACCTTAAAGACTCAATATTTGACTATGGTGGTATTAGCCTAGCTGGAAAACCTAAGGATACTGGTAAATATTCATGTGAAGTTATGGTTTGTGTAGATACGGAAACTGGTGAAGACGTAGTTATTCCTGAATCTAAGAGACTAGAATCTTTCCTTGTCGTGGGAGTATCTGGTTCTGGAAAAACCACAATGATATATGAACCGATGATAGCAAGGGACTTAGATAGAAAATATTTCTTTAGAGAAATCTCAAAAGAAATGGGATTTACTGCATTAAAAACAGGAATAGCAAACCTTAATTGTCCATATGATAATAATTATTTAAATGAACATTTTACCTTAAGTATGTTAACTCCAAATCCTGATAAAATTGATTTATATAATGCATATATGAAAAAAATGATATTAAGTTCTTCTGGAGGAAAATATGTATATAGAGATTTTGGTTTAACTTATCTTTCTGCAGATTACGATTCGATTGAGCGCGTATTAAATGTAGCTAAAAATTACAAATTAAAAGTTAATTTGATAGATCCAAATAATGCAGATTCTCCAGGTATGAATCCATTTGTATATGATAATCCTATAAAAACTGGTATGGCGATTTCTTCTGTTTTAAAAGGATTATATGCCTCAAGCAGGCCGGATATAAAACAAGCCTTTAGAGAAAATGCTGCAATTCAAATTATTGAGAATTTATCCATATTACTAAAGGAAATGTATCCTAGATTGAATGATGGAGATTTACCAAGTTTAGAAGATATGCTTAATATGATGAATGACTTTTCATTAGTAGAAGAAATGTGTAACGAAATGAAAGCAATTCCAGAACTTGCTGATAAATACAAGATACTTATTAAATATTTCGAAAATAACTTCTATTCAGATGGAAAAGATCTTGATTTTACAAAGCAATCTGTTTATACAGCTTCTGCTGAACTTGATAATTTGCTAAGATATCCAGGAGTAAAAAGCATTTTATGTAATAGAACAAATAACATTGAATATGATAAAGTATTGGCTGATGGAGAAATTACTTTTGTATGTACAAGAAGAGGCGATTTAGGTGCAAATGCACATAAAGCATTTGGCATATTCTTCTTATTGCTAATGCAACAATCTGTACTTTCTAGACCAGGAAATGATTCTACAAGAATATCACATTTCTTATATATAGATGATTTCCCAGAATTTTTGTGCAAAGCAATAGAGCCAATTTTTACAGTATATAGAAAGTATAAAGTTGGTAATATTTTATCTGCACAAACATTATCACAATTAAGTGGCGAAGAAACTGGTAACTTTAAAGATGAAATTTTAGCAAACTGTGTTAATAAAGCAATATTCGGAAATGCACTTCCAGAAGATGTTCAATGGTGGCAAACAGAATTACAGGACAAAAGAGAATGGAGTTGGACTAGTAATTATGAAACAAATTCTGAGAAAGACTCTTATGGATATGATACGAAATTAAATAATATTAAATATGAATGGAAGCCTAATTATACAGCAGGAAAAATAATGGCTTTAAAAGGAAAACAAATTTTGTTTAAAGTAAAAGATAGCAAAGGTAAAAGCTATGTTGCTAAGGGAAAATTAGACTTTCTTGAGGCAAAATATAAAGAACCTAAAAAGCTTAAAGAATATAACTTTGAAAAATTCACAAATGGTATCACTTCAGATAACATAAAAAGAAAACCTATTAATTTTAAAAACAGAGGAAATTTTGCTGCAGCCACAGCATCTAATGATACATTAAATATTGATGCAGAAAATGATCCAATTCAAACAGATAGTACAGATTCAAAGTATTTTTTAAATAGTGATGATGCAATTATATTTGACTTAAATAGGAAGAAAGATGAGAATTAGTAACTAAAGAAACAAGGGGACGGTTCCATCGTTTCATTTCTGGAACGATGGAACCGTCCCCTTGTTTCCCATCTGTTTCACTTTTTTGAGCAATCAAAAACTTTTCTTATTTTCTTATATTCCTAACAACTTAACTTCCACATTCTCCATTTTATATTTTCCATTCTCTAGTTTAAATTCAACTAATGTTTTATCAAGTGTTTCTTCATTTTGTCTTAAATCTGTAGAAAAATATAATTTGATTTTGCTTATCTCTACTTTATTTATTATAATTGTTTTGAAAGTTTCTGCCATATGTTTTTCATCTTCACATATAAATATAAGCTGTGGCATAGAACTAAATCCTGAATCCCCTGGTAGAAAATTGTTGTAGAAATCATTATATAACCTCATCTTATCTACTAATTTCTTTTCCCAATCTTCTTCTCTTCTTATAATCTCAAATAAAAATTCAATAGATTTATTATTTTTTGTTAGTTTTACACTTCCACCAGTTGCTTTAAATGTTTTGCCGTTTTGTTTAGCTGTAATGGCAGGCTTTACTGTATACGAGTCGAATGCTTTTACTTTTCTCAAATATGCAATGATTGTTTGATTTCCTGCTAATCTTTTTTTAATCATAGGAACTGGCTTTGTATTATCAGTTGGTTGCCATTTACATTCTATTCCTCTTGAGTTAAGTAAGTATTTGCCCATTTTTTCTAAGCAATATATTCTATATATTCCCTTACCATCTTCCCCTTTGAAATAATATCTAGTAAGTATTTTAGATTTTATTAATTGCTCTAATTTATTATTCAATTTATCTTGTGAAGCAATTTCTATGTTTTTCCACTGTAACATCTGATATAACTGTCTTGAAGTCATAAATTCAAATTCATTAACTAATTCTAATATTTTAAAATGTAAATCGTTTATATGCCCTATATTTATCTTGTGTATAATTTGATTCATTGAAACATATCCATCTTTGCCGTCAAATGTTTTTATTTCTCCTTCTCTTACTGCAAAAGGTGATACTACCGCCTTTATTTCATTATCTTCTACCATAAACATCTCTCCTCTTTCTGGTATACTCTAATTTAAAAATGAAATACATTTTTAAATTATGTTTTTTACACATTTCTATTTTACCACATTTTTCTAAATCATACAACCTATGTCCAAAAAGTTCTCACAGCATTACTAAAAGATTACTGTTCTTTATCTCCCCCTTGTACTTTTACGAGTGTCCCTTTTGTCCAAGCAAGCTCTTCACTTCCTTATTAGTCAAATATCTCCACTCTCCTATTTTCAAATTTTTCACACTAATATTTTCTATTTTGCTTCTGTGCAGTGCTAATACTTTTTTGCCTATTGCTTGACACATCTTTCTTACTTCTCTATTTTTTCCTTCGTGTATGGTTATTTCTATTCTAGATATATCGTTCTCTCTATCTAATTTTAATATTTTTACTTTTGCATTACCAGACACATAATTTTCTATTTCCACTCCATGCTCTAACCTGACAATTTCTTCTTTTGTAACAATCCCTTTAACTGTTACATTATATGTTTTTTCTATCTCGTATTTTGGATGTGTCACTCTATATATAAATTCTCCGTCATTTGTAAGAATTAAAGCTCCCGATGTATACATATCTAGCCTTCCTACTGGCAATATTCTTTCTTTTACTTTTACTAAATCTAGCACTGTATCTCTCTGGAATTGATCTTTTGTAGTTGTTACATATCCTATTGGTTTATTAAGTAATATATATACTTTCTTTTCTTGTTCTCCTATTTTATTTCCTTTAAATATTACTTCATCTTTTTCTGGATTTATTTTCGTTCCCAATTCTGTTACAACTTTTCCATTTACTTTTACAGCACCATTCAAAATGTGTTCTTCTGCTTTTCTTCTTGAACACACACCTTGATTTGCTAAAAATTTTTGTAGTCTAACTTCTTCCACTCTTATTTCCTTTCTTATCCCATACCCGTTACTGCTCATAATCTTCTTTTCTTAAAGCATATATCTTCTAAATAGTTCCACGTGTCACACATATTTTTTGTCATGTATTTACACTCTTATATACAATAGGATTATTATATATTTTTTCAATTATTTTCTATAGATTCTAATTTTTCTAAAACTTCTTTAAAATAATCCGGTAACTCTGCTTCCAAATGCATCTGCTTTCCTGTAATTGGGTGTCTAAATTCCAAGCTTTTCGCATGTAGCATCTGCCCTTGTATTCCAAATTCATTTTTTCCATTTGAGTACACCATATCTCCAACTACTGGATGCCCAATTTCTGCCATATGCACCCTTATTTGATGGGTTCTTCCTGTGTCTATTTTTACTTCTAATAAAGTATAATTATTATACCTCCTTAGAACTTTAAAATGAGTTATTGCTTCTTTTCCATCTTTTCTAACAGCCATCTTTTTTCTATCTTTTGTACTTCTTCCTATTGGCATATTTATTGTAGCTTCTTCCTCTTTTGTTCTTCCTTTTACTAGTGCTATGTATATCTTTTTTACTTGTCTATCCTTAATTTGCTTACTCATATTAATGTGTGCTTGATCGTTTTTTGCAATTATTAGCAGTCCTGATGTATCTTTATCGAGTCTATGTACTATTCCTGGTCTAATTTCTCCCCCTATTCCAGATAAACTCCCCTTGCATATCGCCATAATCGCATTTACTAATGTACCATCTGGATTACCATTTGCCGGATGTACCACTAAGCCCTTTGGCTTATTTACTATAATAATATCTTTATCTTCATAAATTACCTCTACATCTATATTTTCTGGTTTGATACCTATTTCCTTTGCTTCAGGAATGGTAAGTTCTATTTCATCTCCTTTTTGCACTTTATAGGAAATTTTTTTACTTTTCCCATTTACTAAAATATTTCCTTCTTCTACTAATTTTTGTGCCATGGTTCTAGATAAATCTGTATATTTCTTAGCTATGTAGGCATCTAAACGCACATTTTCTGTATCTACTATTATCTTTTCCACAATTTATACTCCTTTTTGTACAATATGGTACCAAAGGGGTCTGTCCCCAATGGTACTATTCTGCTTCTCTCTCATAAAATACAAAATTATTATCCGAATATAACGACTTATAATTATCATCTCTTGATAAAAATATATTTAGTTTTGAGTTTTTGCGTATAAGTACATGTGTAATGCCATATTGCTCAAACTTATTCTCATAATAGGTTGAAATAGTTGATATATTCATGTAATCCGAAAAAATATCTCTACCTTCATATTTTCCATCTTCATTTTTACTTCCATTAAACTCAGGTGCATATAGGTCTGCTCGTGAATCTATAAATACTGGTATTCCTTTAAATAGCAAATAACTTCCATAATTATATTCATTAAATATTTTCATTTCTGATATATCTACATTTTCCAATATATATTCACAAGCTTCTACTGGATATGAACTTTCACTTACTATAGGATCATTTATCTTTCCCCTATACAACATAAAGCTCACTAGTATTCCTAAAAGAATTGTTATAACTTTTCCAAGGAATGAAGTCATTGCTTTAATTACTTGTTCAGTTCCTCCTTTGTCGTATTTATCTATTATAGCTACTATCAATTTTGCAAATATAAAGCCTCCAATTAATACAAACATCGAAACTTGTCTTCTAGACATAAAAGACATGAGTACTAATCCTGCTAGCATAAACAAGTCTCTTAATTTAATTTTTATATCTGTAAAGATTAGTATTAGTAAAAATAATACAAAAACTGTCAAAGTATTCAAATCATTAATAAGAGTTAATGGCAAATGTTCACTTATATTATCCATGGTATTTCCAGCCATTGTTTTTAGAAGATACGTATATGGAGTATCTCCAAGTGGAGTTAAAAGACCTGTAAATATACATACTACCATTATTAGAATAAGGTATTTAATACAGCTTTCTTTTCTTAAGATAACTTTATATGGATTTTCTCTTCTTTTTTCTCTATTGGCAATAATTGCTTCTTGTTGTTTTTGTAATTGCTCAATTTTTTCTGTTAATCTATTTATTTCTTCTTGTGGTTTATTTTTTAAAGTGAGTTTCTTTACTTTTGCTTTATTTCTTCTTATTGATATTTTATAGTACAAAT
The DNA here is from genome assembly GCA_944392065.1 of uncultured Clostridia bacterium. Classification (GTDB taxonomy): domain Bacteria; phylum Bacillota; class Clostridia; order TANB77; family CAG-508; genus CALXVA01. Next base: position 8,336 of record CALXVO010000014.1, read on the forward strand.
CTGAGTCAGCAAGTGCTACAATAATATATTCTACAATATATGGTAAATATAAAACAAAATAAAATGGCCATACTGCTAAGTGTACATTAGCTATAATTATTGGTATAATTATTAGCCCTATTGCATATCTTTTCTTTTTTGTTTCTATAAATTTTTCTATAAATAATATTGTGAGTGCAAATAAAATATATGTAACTAATTGTGCTCTTGCAGCAATAAAATTTTTTAGTAAATACATCATTCCTAAGGTAATAAAAAACGAAACTAGCTGATTTTTGCATATTTTATTTAATGCATAGTAAATAACGATTCCAAGAGTTATCGCTAAAATAACCGTTACGATATAGATTGCTGTAAATCCACCTATTCCTATATTTTCTCCTAGTTCGTATACTAGATAAGTACCCACATCATATGCCCAATGAGGATATGTATATGGCAAATCCTCATGCCATGAAAAAGGATCCTGCATATCTATTCCATTTTCTATAATATGTTCTCCAATTGCAATTGTATAATATGTATCATTTTGTAATGTTTTTGGCGTTAATGCAAAACAAAAAATAATAATTACAAATATTGCAAGCACATTAAATTTTATTTTTGTTTTCTTATCCATTTCCTATCAATCCCTTTCTTGATTTATATATTGATTTCTGCATAAATCACATTATAATTATACTTGTTTTCCACATCTATTGTCTTAAATCTTTATAATTGTACATTGTTTGAATATAATATGGTATCAATACACTCTTGACTCAATTTAAAAACCATGTATCTTCTTCATTAGATATATGATTTAATTTTTATGCTCTTCATATCCCTCTTGATTTTCAAAAGTATATTTTCCTTTTTCGAATCTTGCTTATTCTATTAATTAATGCACTTATTATATCAAAAAAGGGCTTTGAAATAAAGCCCTTTTTTCGAATTTTATATAATTCGTATTTTATCCATTTATTTGTTTTGCAACCTCTTCTGCAAAATTTTCTTCTCTTTTTTCTAGACCTTCACCTTTTTCGAATCTTGCAAATCTTACAATCTTTGCACCTTTTGATTCTACTAGTTTTCCAACTTTAATATCTGGATCTTTAACAAACTCTTGCTCTACTAAGCAAACTTCGCTATAGAATTTTCCAAGTCTTCCTTGTACTATCTTTTCAGCTATTGCTTCTGGTTTTCCTTCATTCATAGCTTGTGCTTTTAATATTTCCATTTCTTTTGCAAGTCTTTCTGCTGGAACAGCATCTCTATCTAAATATTCTGGTCTTGCTGCAGCTATTTGCATACAAACATCCTTTGCAAGTTCATGAGTTCCATTTTCTATTTCAACTAAAACAGCTATTTTTCCATCCCCATGGATATAACTTTCTAATAAATTGTTTGTCTCAAACCTTTCAAATCTTCTTATAGACATATTTTCTCCAATGGTAGCTATTTTATTTGTTAATACTTCTTTTACTGTTTTATCTGACTCAGCTATTGATTTTTGCTCTAATAAAGCTTCTACATCTGCAGGATTTTCCATTGCTACTTGTTTTGCAACATCTGCTACAAAATTTCTAAATTCTTCGTTTTTAGCAACGAAATCTGTTTCGCTATTTATTTCAACAACACTTCCTATTTTTCCGTCTTCCGAAATATATGTTGCAACTAATCCTTCTGCTGCTATCCTGTCTGATTTTTTAGCAGCTTTTGCAATTCCTCTTTCACGTAGAAGTTCAATAGCCTTTTCTTCATCTCCATTTGTTTCTGTTAAAACTTTTTTGCAGTCCATCATTCCTGCACCTGTTTTTTCTCTTAACTCTTTAACTTGGCTTGCTGTAATCATAAATATATCCTCCTATTTATTAATTATTTTATTGCAATTCATATTTAGGCTCAGCATATAAAGTCCGCTTCATTTGGGTGGTAAACATATTTTGTACCTTTTAAAAAAATTATTCTTCTACTTTTTCAGCAACTTCTGTAGCTTCCAAATTTTCTTCCGAAGCAACTACTTCTTCAATGCTTTCTGGTGCTATTTCTTCAGGTTCTTCTACCATTTGTTTTTCTACTGCTTCCATAGATTCACCTTGTCTACCTTCTATAACTGCATTAGCCATGCAATCTGTAATTAGTGCGACTGCTCTTATAGCATCATCGTTTCCTGGAATAGCATAATCCACATCTTCTGGATTGCAATTAGTATCTACTAAACCTATAACTGGAATTCCTAATTTTCTAGCCTCTAAAATTCCTATTCTTTCTTTTTTAGGATCTACTATAAACATTACTCCTGGAAGTTCTTTCATGTTTTTAATTCCTCCAAGATTTTTTTCTAGTTTTTCCATTTCTTTCTTTAAAAGAATAACCTCTTTTTTAGGAAGAACATCAAAAGTTCCATCTTCTTGCATTCTTTCTAATTCTTCTAATCTGTCAATTCTTTTTCTGATTGTTTGGAAATTTGTTAGAGTTCCGCCTAACCATCTTTGATTAACATAGTACATGCCACATTTTTCAGCAGCTTCTTTAGCACATTCTTGCGCTTGTTTTTTAGTTCCTACAAATAGAACTGTTTTTCCTTCTTCTGCTTGCTCTTTTAAGAAAGCATAAGCCTCATCTAACTTTTTAGATGTTTTTTGTAAATCGATGATGTGAATTCCATTTCTAGCTTGAAATATATATTCAGCCATTTTAGGTTCCCATCTTCTTGTTTGATGTCCAAAATGAACACCTGCTTCTAGTAATTGTTTCATTGCAACTACTGCCATTTTTTATTCCTCCTTTTTTGTTTTACCTCCACTAAGCATATACATTTAAAAAGACTTGTTTTAATATAAGAATTTATTTTAACATATTTACAATGTACTTTGCAAATATGAACAGTAATATACTTTTAGTTTCTTATACAATAAACAAGCACTCCTCTTTAAACTAGCTTGTGTGTGTATTTTTAACATATATTATTGTATCATATATTTTCTAAAAACACAAGAGATATTAAAAAATTTGTGAAATATACATACTACTAAGACGCATACTACAAATTTACGATGAACAGTAACCAAACAATATATTTTTTAAATTTTTGTTCCTTTTTTTAAAATTATGTGATACAATATTCTCATGAATTTAATGTTTTGGAAGGGTGAATAATATGCAATTTAATAAATGTAGTAGATGTGGATGTTTTTTTGTAAGTGCTGGTGATGTTTGTCCAAACTGTATGCCAAAAGATAATTTTGAAATGGGAAAATTAAGAGACTTTTTAGAGAATTCAGATATAAATTGTTCAATGGAAACAATTTCTTATGATACTGGCATTAGCATGAAAAATTTAAATAGATATTTTTCTAAAGATAGTTTTGTAGATTACAAACCAAATGTTAGTTTATAGCCTATGAACAAAATGGACATTCTTAAAAGTTTAGTTTTGGATTTTTAAGAGTGTCCCTTTTGTTCATATTTGTTTTTGTTTAGCAATAAAATATTATCTCTTCATCTGGAAGATGTTTTTTTATTCAACCATTATATTATCACATATATTTCTTTTAATTTTTCTACCGCTTCTTCTCCCTTTTTCTCATCATTAGCATGTATATAAGCTACGATATCGTTTTCTTCTACTTTATCACCTATTTTCCTATTAAGTACGATTCCAACACTACTATCAATAGTATCTTCTTTTCTTATTCGTCCTCCTCCAAGAAAAACGGATAACTTTCCTATTTCTTCTGCTTTTAATTCTTTAACAATTCCATCTTTTTGAAGAATTACTGGCATAATATATTTTGCTTTTTTAAATTTACTTGTATTTTCTATATACGATACATCTCCACCTTGATTTTTTACTAATTCTTTAAGTTTTTCTAGTGCTTTACCGTTTTGTATGTTTTCTAACATTTTCCTTTTATTTTCTTCTAAATCGTTACCTTTTCCGGCTAATTTTAACATATTGTTTCCTAATTCTAGCACTACTTCTTCTACATCATCTTCCATATTTCCTTTTAATGCTTCTACTGCTTCTATCACTTCCAATGTGTTTCCAACATTTCCTCCTAAAGGTTGTTCCATAGGAGTAATAATTGCTACTGTTTCTCTTCCTGCTAATTCCCCTATTTTTATCATGGTATCTGCTAACTCTTGTGCCTTTTCTTTCGTCTTCATAAATGCTCCACTTCCATAAGTTACATCTAGCACTATTTTATTAGCTCCTGCTGCAATTTTTTTACTCATAATGCTAGAAGCAATAAGTGGTATACTTTCTGTTGTATTTGTCGAATCTCTTAAAGCATATATTTTTTTATCTGCTGGTGCTAAATTTAGAGTCTGTCCAATAATACTTATTCCTATTTTCTTTACATTTTGTATAAACTCTTCTTCCGATAAGTTCGTTCGATATCCTTGAATAGCTTCTAATTTATCAATCGTTCCTCCTGTATATCCTAATCCTCTCCCCGACATTTTAGCAACTGGTACTCCAAGAGATGCAATTATAGGGGCTAGAATTAAAGTAACTTTATCTCCTACTCCTCCTGTACTATGTTTATCTACTACATTTCCTAATTCAGATAAATCCAAAATATCTCCAGAATTTGCCATCGCTTGAGTTAGATTCGTGGTCTCTTCTTCGTTCATACCATTAATATATATTGCCATAATTAATGCAGAAGCTTGATAGTCTGCAATGCTTCCCTTCACATACTCTGTTATGAAAAATTCGATTTCTTCTTTGCTTAAACTTTGTTTATCTCTTTTTTTAGCAATGATTTCTTGTATGTTCATTTTTTTCATCCTTTCTCAATTTATTAATTCGGACAAATCGAAAAAGAATTGATTTTTGGCTATGCATAATTCGTTTTAATTTTATAAGGCATTTTTTGTACGTTAATTAAATTTTAAATTTAACGTTATAATTCACGGTTGCTTTTGTCGGAGCAATGTATATTTTAAAACAAACTGTGCATTCTAACAATTTAACAACGCCAAAAACAATTCTCTTTCGGTTTACACTATATTCTTCACAAAACTTCTACGATGTAAAGGGCAAAGTCCATATTCTTTTATTGCCGCAATATGTGCTGCTGTTCCATAACCTTTATGCTTCTCAAACCCGTACATTGGATATACCTCTGCCCACTCTCTCATAATTCTATCTCTTGTAACTTTAGCAATAATGGATGCTGCTGCAATGGAATAACTTTTAGCATCTCCTTTAATGATAGAGCGATAAGGAATATGGTCTGTATCTATTTTTGTTAATGCATCTACTAAAATTATTTCTGGTTTATCAAAATCTCTTTGTTTTTCTTTTAAATCTTTTTCCATCTCTTTTATTGCAGTCGTTAATCCTTCTTTTGTCGCATTTAATATATTAATTCTATCTATCTCTTCTTGTGAGATAATCCCTACTCCAAAACCCAATGCTTCTTCTATAATTTGCTCATATAGTTTTTCTCTTTTCTTTTCTGCTATTTTTTTAGAATCGTTTACCCCTTCAATCATAGAATCTTTTGGCATAATTACACATGCCACCACTACTGGCCCTGCCAATGGTCCACGTCCAGCTTCATCAATTCCAGCTATACTTGTTATTCCCTGTGTATATAATTCTTCTTCTATTTTCTTTATTTCTTTTAATCTTTCTAATTCTTTTTCCTTCATTTTCACTACTTTCCTTTCATTTTGCTTTTATATTTAGAGAATTTTGTAGTACCACGTAATCGACCAAGCGGGTCTTTAAACAGGCGAGTGCAAATGCTTGGTATATGTAACCGCGTTTTAATTTGAGTTTGCCACAGCTAAAATTATTATGGCCTTTTTAACTTTACTCCATGTCAGATAATTTATATACCAAATTTCCTTCCTTATCCTCTATTCCATTCACAAAAATCACGTCATTTTGCTTATAATCTACAATAAAATAGTCCTCTACTTGTATATCTCCCAATCCTAATTCTTCTAAGTTATTATTATCAATACAATAATAAATATTATTTTCTGATTCTATATTGATAATATTATTATTTATTAAGTTTTGGATTTTGGCATCGTTTTGTTTTTCTTTTATTTCTGTACCAATATATGTAACTCCTTCTTCTTCAATTGCCACTTGTTCTGATATTACTTTTGTTTTACCTTGTATCAAAAGTAGATTGGTTTTTACAGTTTTATATTCTTCGTTATTATATTCTCTATTTAACACTCTTCCCACTCCATAGACAACTGCCACTATAATTAAAATTACTAATATGATTTTTGCATATGTTGCCACTAAACTTTTTCTTGTTTTCATCCTACTTCTCCTTTTTTATACTATCTTCTTTATTATATATTGATATTTTTCTTTTTTCAACCTTAGCAAAAGATTTTTCGCATAATATTTTCTATTCAAAATATTATACGAGTTTTACTTACTCCAATCTACTGTTCATTTACTTTTTTAATTTTTATTGCATTTCAAATAAAATTCTCATTTATTTTGTTACAATGCTATTCCTTTATCTATCAAATTTATTTTTTCCTTGAAATTGAAACATTTTTTTCACATTTTGTTCACAAATATCTTGTATTATATAAGTGATTTAGGTTATTATATTAATATGATTTATAGGAGGTTTTTATAATGGAAGAAAATAATAATCAAGAAAATAATTTTAATATTATGAATAACACAAATAATAGCACAAGTAATAAAAATAGTACAAATTTTAGCTCAAATTTGAACAATATGAATAGTACAAATGGCACAAGTAGTTCAGTAAGCGATAATAGTTTTAAAAATGTGGCTACTACTACATATAGTTCTTTTGAAAATCAGCACACAAAAAATAAAAATAATAAATCAAAATCTAGTTTAGGCTTTCGGTAAAACGGTTTTATTACCATTTGCATGTGGAATTTTAGGTGCTGGACTTGTCATAGGAACTTGTTTTGGTGTTCCTAGTATAAGAGATAATTTATTTAGTCAAACATCGCTTGAACAAGGAAGTAGTAGCACAAGTGCAAACATAAATACAGAACAAATATCTTTATTGGATTATTCCGATACAGCAGTAGGTGTTGCCCAAAAGGTGCTTCCTTCTATTGTTGGAATCAATGTAACATACTCTGTAAATTCCATCTTTTATAGTGGGCAGGGAACTGCCACTGCTCAAGGTTCTGGAGTAATTATAAGTAGTGATGGATATATATTAACTAATAATCATGTAGTTAACTCAAGCTCAAATTCTTCATACTATGAATTGGGCAAGGCTAGTAAAATAACAGTTACACTGTATAATGATGATACAGAATATGAAGCTGAAATAATTGGTACAGATAAGCAAACCGACTTAGCAGTTATAAAGATAGATAAGGATGGATTAACTGCTGCTGAACTTGGAGATTCAGATTCTGTTCAAGTAGGAGAATTCTGTATGGCTATTGGTAATCCTCTTGGTCTAGGCAGTACAGTTACTGATGGTATAGTTAGTGCTGTAAACAGAGATGTTACTGATGAAGATGGAAATACCTATACTGCTATTCAAACAAATGCTGCAATAAATTCTGGTAATAGTGGTGGTGCTTTAGTTAATAGTCAAGGCCAAGTAATAGGAATAAATACATTAAAGGTATCAGGTGATGGAGTCGAAGGTGTTGGATTTGCTATTCCAATAAATTCTACCAAAGATATCTATGAGCAACTTATTGAATACCAAAAAGTAAAAAGACCTTATCTAGGAATTGGTGGTATAGAGGTTGATGAAGAAACAGCTAGGGTAAATAATTTAACTGTTGGTATCTATGTAAAAACATTGGAGAATTTTTCGGCTGCTGAAAAGGCTGGTATTAGAGTAGGAGATGTAATCATTAAAGCTGATGGAACAGATATTGAGACAATGGATGAACTTAATGAAATAAAGAATAGTAAGGAAATTGGCGATAAAATGACATTAACTATTTGGAGAGATGGTAAAACAGAAGATATTGAAGTTACTTTACAAGAACAACCTTAATTTAGTACAAAAATTTTCGATTTAAAGGAGAGATTTTAATATCTTTCCTTTTATTTTTTAATTAGTATCCAAAATAATATCTACTCTATTTTTATGTACAAAATTTATTTTATATTTTTCAATATAATCTCTTTTTGTTCACACGATGTTCAAACTTCCTCTGTATAATATAGCCATAGTTGATAAACAAGTTACTCCATTATCAACTATATATAAGTAAAACATCCCCTTTTATTTTCAAAAGCAACTGTTTAAGCAGTTGCTTTATTATTGTATAGGAAAAATCGTTAAAAATCCTGAAATATCAAAAAATAAGTCGATTTTTCCTATACAATAGAAAGTACATTACTGAAATAAATACCTTCAATAATGTACTTTTTTATTTTTTATAGTAATAATATATAAATCTTATAAAACTTGTTTTCAGTTCGGCTATAAAGGAAATATAAATCTTGTTTTTTCCTCCGTCCCTAAAAACAACTAAGCAAGTTCAACAACTGCTCCTACTTCTGTAAATTTAGCTTTTAATTCTTCAGCTTCTTCTTTCTTTACATTTTCTTTAATTGTTTT
>CALXVO010000015.1 GCA_944392065.1 uncultured Clostridia bacterium
TATAAAGTATTTAATACTTACTTCGCCTGGAACTTTAACATTATTATTCTGTACAAATTCTTTTGCATCCCAAGTAATATATCCTCTGCTAATTGATAATCCATATTTGCTTAAATCTGCTTCAGAAGTACATGTAAATAATGTTTGAGTCACTCCATCTGCATCTACATATGTAGCTTCTATTGGACAATCTGTTGTAACTTTAATATCACCTGTTGCTTGTTTAAATGTTACTTCTCCATTTACTGTAGTATCAGTTTGTTCTGTTCCTGTTGCTTCTTCAAGTATTTCATTGAATTTATCTAATAAGTCTGAAGAATTTGTTGCTGTATAGCATGTGTTATTTGTTGAAACTTCTTTAAGTGCTCCTTCATCATATTCGTCTCCCGAACCAAAACCTATGCTATATATTTCATCTACATTTTCCTTTAAAGTTGTTAAAGCATTTGAATAACTTCCACTAAACTCTCCATCTGCTAATACAATAACAATGTTTTTCTTTGTGTCACTTAAGTATTGTTCTTTATTATTATTAATTAGACTAAATGCACTTCCTACATAAGTTCCAAATCCAGATCTTTCACTACTAATTGAAATATTATCAACAGCTGTTATTAATGATTCATTAGATTCAGCATTTGTACCTACTAATCTAGCACCATATTCTATAGGTATGTATACTCCATAGTATTTGTTTCTATCAGAACCAGTTACTTTATTATCTGTAACTCTATATTTTGTACCATTAATCATAACATATCTATTAGTTTTCCAATAGCCTCCAAACCAGCCACTGACCCATTCTCTTTCTTCTATAATATCTTCTTCATTAATATCCATTAAAGTTTTATAATCGTATTCTGTACCTGTATTAATTGTATTAAATGTAATTACAGACATATCTGTATTTGGATTGCTACTTTGGCTATCAATAAAGTCTTTTATAGCTTCTTTTGCATTGTAAATTCTAGTTTTGTATTCATCCGTAGGAGCTATCGGATTGCTATTATTTTTATATGACTGACCAGCGATAGGATAATTCATACTGCTTGAATTATCTAATACGAATATAATATTTAAGTCTGTTCCTTTTTGTCCTTCTTTATATTCATTGTATTTTACATCAATTTCATTTACATCTGAAGATGTGCTGTCTTTCTTATCTGTTCCATCTATTTCAGCTGTGTTATTTACTTTTTCGCCAAATGCATCTTTAGCTGTTGTAGCTTTAAATGTAATTACTTTTGTTTCACCTGCATCTAGTTTAACTTCCCAGCTTAATACTTTATTACCAGCTTGATTTGTAGTAATTGTTGGTTTTGCATCTTTTCCATCTATTTTAGCTGAATTTTCTACATAAGTTGTTCCAACTAATTCATCTGTTACAGTAACTGTATCTCCAACATATCCTGTGCTATTGCTTACTGTTATTGTGTATTCAATGTCATCACCAGCATTTACACTTGCTGTAGAATCTTTTTGAATACTTATTTCTGCTTTACCATAGTATACTCTAATAGTATTGTTTCCTTCTGTTGCTGTAGTTGAACCACCTTCAATACCGTCAACACCTACATATTTAATATAGGTATATCCATCTAATTCATTTGGTCTTTCAAATGAAATGGTTGCACCTACTATTGTTGAAGATTCAACTGTATAGTCTAATTTTCCATTGAAATAATATTCAACTTTGTATTCTGCTCTTTCTTTTACATCTGTTCCAGTTTCTCCATCTGTCTTATCTTCAGTTTCATAATCATGACCATTTAAAGTTGCTGTTGCTGTATTTATGATAGCTTTACTATCAGATTGTAAAGCATCTGCTAATTCATTTTCTGTTACTGTATATTCTACTGTAACTTCTATAGAAGTGTTTGGTTCGATTGTAGTTGTTAATCCTGTTAGTAAGTTATCGCCTGCTTCTACCACATTATTTCTAGAACTTACATTTATATCAACATCAACTGTTCCGATTTTTACTCCTACAACTTCTACTTTATGGTTATCTGTTAATTCTATATTAGATGCATTAATATCACCTACATTTGTTACTTTTATAGTATATTTAATAATGTCTCCTGCTTGATCTACAAATGTATTATCTAAACCATCTTTATCTACTATTTCAGTTCTGGTTTTAGAAATGTCTAGACCTTCCCATAAAGCTGTATATTCTACATTTTCTGTTACTGTGTCTGCTATTTCTTTATCCCAACCTGCAAAATAGTATCCTGTGTTTCCGGTTGTTGTTCCCTTAAACTTTGGAGTATCGGCTCCATAAGTAGTTGTATATTCTTCGTTTTCAAAGGCACCTTGTGTTCCTTTGTTATATTTAACAGTAAATTGTTGTTTAAAGTATACTTTTAATACTAAGTTTCCGTCTCCTGCTATTGTTCCGCTTAATACATTTTTTGCTTCTGCTCCATCAAATACATATCCAGCTTGTGTTGGTTTTGTATCATCGTCTGTTACACTTACTGTAGCTCCTGTTGTTCCTGTTCTTGTATCTGTGTCTGTTGCTGTTGTAAGATAATTTCCTTTAACTTGGTAATAGTATTCTACTGTATATTTCGTATCTGTATTTGCTGTCCATTTAGCATAATAGTATGTTGTTCCTGCTACCATAGATTCTGGTAATTGGTCAACTTCGTTTGTTAATTCTTTTTCTGCATACCATCCTTCTAAAGTATATCCATGTCTTTCTGGTTGTGGCATATTTCTATCTGTGATTATTTCTCCTGCCACTCCATCTTTGTCTGGAACAGTTATACCTTCATCTTCGCAATTTGTAACAAATATAATATGTGCTTTTACTTTTGTTTCTGTAGGTTCTGTTGTTGATGTTTCATTACCATCTTCATCTACTAAATATGCAGTATTTAGAATAGATCCAGTTAAACCACTGTTCATATTAACTGTTACTTTGAAACTTACTGTTACACTTCCATTATTTTTAGCAACTTCTACATTGTTCCATGTAATAACTGTTTGACCATTTTGGTCTGTTGTTAGTTCATATTCACCTGTTATGCTATCTTCATCTAATGTTGTTCCTGCTGGTACTGTATCTTTTATTGCTGTTGTTCCATCAACTTTTCCAGCATTTTTTGCAGTTATTTTATAAGTAATTGTATCTCCCTCTGATACTTCAGCTGGATTTGCTTGTTTTTCGATACTTAATATTGGATTATATGCTGTAATTGTTTCTGTATTTGTATCTTTATTTCCAACTGTTGCAGTGTTACTTATTTCAACACTATCTCCAGTAAATTCATTGATTATTACTGTAAATTGAAGTTTTACTGGTTCTTCTTTTGATACTTCTACATTATTCCATGTAATAACTGTTTGACCATTTTGGTCTGTTGTTAGTTCATATTCACCTGTTATTCTATCTCCATCTAATGTTGTTCCTGCTGGTACTACATCTCTTACTGTTGTATTTGCAGTACCTGTTCCAGTATTTGTAACTGTTATTGTATATGTTACTCTAGAACCTTCTCTTAATTCTGAAAGTGATTCTTCTGAAGAAACTGATTTTTCTGTTTCTATAATTGGGTTTGTTGTTTCTGGTGTATCTTTACCATCAACAACAGCTACGTTAGTTATTTCACCTTCTGTACTTTCTACAACTACTGTGAAAGAAACTGTAACTGAGCTATTTCTAGCTACATCTATTACCCAAGATATTCTTCCATTTGTTTCTGTTCCACCATTTGAAATTTCAGAATCTGAATCCAAAACAGTTCCTTCTGGAATAATATCAGATACATTAACTCCCATTGCATCAATATCTTGGCTATTATTTGTTACGGTAATATTGTATGTAATTTTACTTCCTACTTGAACTGCGTTATCGTTTTCGTTTAATGAGTTTACTACTGTGGCTGTTTTGTCTATTGATAAATCTGGCTTATTTGTTGTAATATTAGCAGATATACCAGCACTTGCTAGTGCTATATTAGACCATCCAACTCTAACTTCTTGTTCTACTCTTTCTACTTCTGTTTCTATAATATCTGTTTGAGTATATTCTTCATTTGGAACATCTCCATCGTTGTCTCCATCTGCTGTATTTCCAGTTGTTGTACCTGTTGTAGTTCCTGTAGTTGTTCCTTCGTTTGTATCTGTATCTGTTGTTTCACTTGTTGTATCATCATCTGTGTTATCATCTACATTAGTAGGTTCTTGTGAATCTTCTTCTCCTTGGTTTGCTTCGCCTTCATTTTCGTCATTTGGCTCTTCTGCTGGATCTGTTTGTTCTTCTGGATTTCCAGCTGTTTCAGATTCACCATTATTTGCACCAGCTAAGTCTTGTTCATTTTCCTCGTAAGTAGCTTGTGCACTGTCATTACCTTGAATAAAGTAATAAGTACCAACAGAAATTGCTGCAATTAATACTACAATTACTGCTGTTATAATGGCTATTTTCTTACTCTTATAGCTCATCTTAGCTTTCATTAATTTTCCCCCCTAAAAATTAATTTTAAATAATATTTATCGTTTTAACTAGATGTATTTTATAATTTAATTATTTTTATTATTTTAATTAAATTGCATTTTTATTTAGTTTGTTTTTACTAACTAACCTTTTCTCTAGCTTTAGTTATAAGCCTTTCTACATGCCCTTTTGTACAAGTAATTAAGGTAACTTCTCTTGTATTTTCTTGTACACTTTCTAAAATACTTGTATCGTTTGGATCTACAGAATATATATCAAATATTTCATATGTTATTGTATTATTGTATAAATCTGTAAGTTTTATTTCGTCACCTATTTCTAATTGCTTTACTTTTCCAAACATAGAGCCATCTAAATAATTATGTCCTGCAACTACAAAATTTCCAATAGAATTTACTTCTCCTCCTGCAAATTTTGTAATAGAATATTGCATTGAATCATCATTAGTTTTATTTAGTATAGGATATTTTATATTTATTTTTGGTATTTCTATAATACCTACTACTTTATATCCTTTATACTCAGTTTCAATTTTTTGTTCTGTTCCTGATGTCTCTTCAAATTCTTTTTCTATTTGGGCTACTACTTCTATTGCTTCTTCACTATTTTTTTGATATTGTGAATATCTATAAATAATAACACCAAACACTATAATTGCAGCTAAAATTAATATAATAATGAAAATATTTATAATTCTTTTCATCTATAAAAAAGCCTTATATTTTCTAGAACTATTTATTCTTAGAAACATTCTTTTTTATTATTAAAAGAACAATAATTGCTACAATTATTACTGCAAATACAATAATTAATATCATATTGCTATCAAAAGTTACTGGCAACCTTGTTGTAGTTGTTACTTCTTCTGTTACTGTTTCTGTAGAAGTTCTCTCTGTTTCTTCTCTTACACTTGTCATGAATTGAACATCAACTATTTCATCTCCATTTGAGTTTGTTGCTTTAACCCAAACGACATATTCTTCACCATTTCTAGCTTCTTCTGGTTGGTCAATTCTATTATCCACAACATTCTCCCAGTTTTCTGGAATTAAACTATTGTATAAATTATAGAATTCATTAATCTTTGAAATGTTTGCATAGGAATTGCTATTTTCTGTAAAGTTTGAAATTTCTTTTGCCAATTCCACAAATCTTGTATAATTTTCATTTGGCAATTCTATTAACTGATATTCATATGTATAACCTTCTTGTGGTTCTATTTGTAAATATCCAACTGTCGTTGTAACTGTTGTGTTACCTTCTGTTACTGGTTCTCTTTCTTCTTGACCTATTGTAACAGGTATTCTTGTTGTAATTCCATTTACTCTATTTCCATCTACTACTGTTCCACTAACAAAGTCTATAATTTCTTGTGTAATAGCTGTACTTAAATCAACTAGCACTGGTCCACTTATTTCACCATTTTGTCTAATCCACATGTATTGATTTACACTATTTCCATCTGCATCTTTAAAATAAGTGTCTTCTAAATCGCTATCCACATATGCTACATTATTTGGTTTTTCATCTGTATCTGTTATAGATTTAATGAAGTTTAATGTAGATGAATCTGTAGTAGATTCACTTGAAAAAGCAAATTCAAATTCGTTTTGCATAATTGTTTCATCATAAAGTAGATATTGACTTTCTGTCTTAACAATTTCCAATTCCTCATTTGTTGCATTTACAGGAAATTGTAATAACGAAATTAACATTATTGCTATAAAAGTTATTATACTAATTTCCTTAAAAAGTTTTTTCATAATACCCCTCCTACTAAATTATAGTTTAATAACACTATTTTATGTGTTTCCGTAGTAAAAATTGAAATTTTACATGCAACATTATATAACAAAAAATTTAATTTGTAAACATATTTTGCTAATTTTGCTAAATTTACGGTTACAGGATAATGGTTTTAAAATATATTCAATATAAAAACCTAGGTAATATGTATATTTCTCAAATTTTTTTGTACCTTACTGTCGCAAACAAATTAGTGACCTTAAAAAATAAAATTTTTTAAGGCCACTCGTTTGCTCCAACTCGCACTCGCTTTTACAAAGCTCGTTTGGTCGCTGCGCGGTACTTCAAAAATTTTCTAAATATACATATTACCTAGGTTTAAGGCTGAAATTTCTGTAAAACCATTATCCTGTAACAATTTTACTAATTTTAGGCAATTGCTTTAAATTGCAGTATTCCCTTATTTTTACTCAAATATTTCTTTATTATCCATTTGGTCAATCAAATTATCCCTTTGTTTCTCTCTTATTTTTTTCATAAACGGCATGTAAAAATCATCATCATTATCAACATAATCCTCTTCTGTAATTCCATAGTGATTACAAAAGATATCGTTTCTATTGCAGAAACTAAAATCAATACCGTTTGCAATTTCTTCATCAAATAGAATACGAATATAATACATTGTTTTTTCATGTTCTTGTAATTTATCCATGGCAGATGCATAATAATACACCGCTTTTAGCATTATTTTCTCCATTGGATTCTGCATTAAATTATCTGCCAAGAAAGTTAAATCTTCTAATATCTTTGCTGCTTTTGCATATTGCCCATCCATCAAATAACAAATTGCTAAAAAGTATTTTGCTCCTGAGCCAATTTGTTCACAAGGAAGGATAGAGGTGTCTTTTAAATTTATTAAAATTGAAAGCTTTTCATATCCTATTTCATTTACGATTGTTTCCATTATATTTATTATTTCTTTAATATTTTCTAGATTTATATTTTTGAAATCTTTTAGCAATCTTTGCATAGTTATAAATTTATTAAAATAAGTGGCATCTGGATCAAAACTTATTTCACTCATTCCTGGTATTGCAAGGCTAAAAGCAGGAAATCCTAAAAAAGATACATTTCTTACTAAAATATCATATCCATCTTTGAGAATTGTTTTTACTAAATCTTTCAAAATTGTCTTATTATCTAATTTAGATACATCTGGCATTTCTGTAAAAGCAAAATCTGCTTTTTCTCCTATTACTTGATATGGAGCTGCTGCTAAATCGGAAAAAATAAATTCAGATAAATTTCTATTTTTGCTATTTTCTCCTCCATAGAAATCAAATAAGCAAGTTTCTGCATACTCATAAATGTCTCTTCCTTGTGCTGCCTCTGTAAAGCATCTTTCCATTGCAATTCCATAATCAGGATGTGCTCCCATTTTAAAGCCAAATCTGCCTGTATTTTTCTCTATGATGTATAAACCCGCTACTGGATATTTTCCTCCTAATGAGCAGTCCACTAACCTAAAATAATATTCATTATTTCCTTTAAGTTTATCAATCATTTTCTTTACTTTTGGAAATTTTTCTAAATAACTTTCTGGAATTTCTGGTAGAGTATATCTTTCTTTAAAAATTTTTATTCCTACAAATCTTTCAAGAATTTCGGATAGTCCTTCAATAAGAGCTTCTTCATTTGAATTTCCAGCACACATTCCATTTGTATCAAAAAGATA
The DNA here is from genome assembly GCA_944392065.1 of uncultured Clostridia bacterium. Lineage (GTDB taxonomy): Bacteria > Bacillota > Clostridia > TANB77 > CAG-508 > CALXVA01. The sequence goes on from CALXVO010000015.1 coordinate 7,950, forward strand.
ACTAAATAATCTATCTGGAATATATTCTACACATTGATTTTTAACACTATAATATGGTAAATAATTGTATTTTTCGCTTTCTACTAAATTTGATTTTTCATTTAATATTTCTTTTATATATTCTATTTGTTCTGTTTGTGATTTACCCTCTTTATTATTCTGTTTTATGATGTTCTCAAAAAAGCTATTTTTTATTTTATACAAAGAGTTAGTAGATGATTTATCTGCATTTTTGATTGATTCATTTTCTGTTATTCCTAATGCTTCTTCAACAGATAAATACTTTTCGTCTGGTGAGTTTATAAATGGTATCTCTGGCGTTGGCTTCTCCATTCTAAACCTAAATATACCATTTTGCATTCTTTCAAAAAATTCTGCGTATCCACTTGCCATTGCAAATTCTTTTGTCATTCCTTTTCCATTTTGGCCAATATCTGTTCCTTTAATGCAGACCCTTAAAGAATAAGTTCCCACGCTACTTTCGTCCGACCATTTTTCTTCTACTTCGATTCCTAGTTTTTCTAATAATCCTTTTAACTTTTTCACTGTTTCTTCTGGTGTTACTTCTTTGTATCTTCTGTTTTGTAATTCACTCATTTCTCATCCCTACCTTCTACCTTACTTTTTTCGACATTATTCTACCATTTTTTCAAAACAGTAAAAATGTTTATTTATGAAAAATACTTTTTTTGATATGAAAGTTAAGGATAATTATTTTGTATCGAAAAATGAAAGTTTTGTAAAAGACTTTCTCCTACTACAATTTATAGCCGAAGCAATGTATGTTTTTAATTTTATATTGGAGTGCTTAAGGTGGGAACCGACAAGTTACAGTCTGTAGAAAAATTACTCTTAAAGAAAAACTTGTTTTTTCTTTAAGGTAAATAATGTAATTTTTAGTACAGACTGTATGCAGTTGGGGGCCGGAAATATAAAATTAAAAACATACATTGCTTCGGCTTTTTAATAACATCAAAGAAAAAAGTACACTTTACTTTATCATATTTACAATTTCAGCTTTATCTTGAACTCCAACACTTCTTCCAATTTCTCTTCCTTCTTTTATTACAATAAAAGTTGGTATGCTCATCACATTATATTTTACAGCTAAATTTTGTTCCTCATCAATATTAATCTTGCATACCTTTACTTCATCTTTCATTTCTTCTGCAATTTCATCTACTACTGGTGACATCATTCTACATGGGCCACACCAACTCGCCCAGAAATCAATTAGTACTGGTTTTTCTGATTTTAATACTTCTTCTTCAAAATTCTTTTCATTTAAACTTGTAACTGACATAATTTCATACTCCTTTAATTTTTATTTAGATTTTTCCTTTTAATCTATTTAGATGTAAAATAGGATTATCTATAACCTTATTTAAGCTACTATTCTTTTTACTATTGAAATTCTGGAGCAGATTTAAATCTGTTCCCAAGTGTTTCAATATTCTTATTAATATATAAATTGATATATGATATATATGTAACTTTAATAATATTTTATACTATATTTTACTAAATATATTTTTTCTAATCTAATTGTTTTATTATTTCCAATGCGGCTACTGCCCCTTCATATACAGCTTTGTTAACTTGAAGTAACCCTCCTGTACAGTCTCCGCATGCATATAACCCTTTTACTGTTGTCTCCATATTCCCGTTTACAACAACATTGTTATTCTTTACAACAGCACCTATCTTTTTGGCTAAATCTGCACTGGTTGCTGTTCCTATTGCAATAAACACTCCTTCAATTTTTTTAGTATTATTATTCTCAAATTCTACTTCTTCTATACTATTTGTTCCTCTAAATTCTTTAATTGGTGTTTCTTCTACTTCAAAATCTGATGCATCTCTATTTTGCACGATTTCTTTTCCATTTGTTAAAATAGTCACAGATTTTGCTATCGGCTTTAATTGCTTTGCTTCATGAATTGCATAATTTCCATTTCCAATTACTGCCACATTTTTATTTCTGTAAAAAAAGGCATCACATATTGCACAATAACTTACACCTTTTCCTTCAAACTCCTTTACTCCTTTTATGTTTGGAGCCATTCGATTTGTTCCTGTTGCCAAAATAACATATCTCGCTTCATATTTCCTATTTGTAGTGGTAACAGTAAAATGTTCTTCTAAAGTAATATTTGTTACTTCGTCTATTTCTATGGGAATTTTTAGTCTTTCTGCTTGTTTTAGTCCTGTTTTATACAATTCTTCCCCTGAAATACTTTCTATCCCATAATAATTTTCTATTTTCTTAGCTTTTTCTAATGCACTTTTTCCATTTGATATAATTAATACATCTTTTTTCGCCCTTTTTAAATAGATCCCGGCTGAAATTCCAGCAGGACCACTTCCTATAATAATAACATCAAACATTCTTTTTCCTCCTATTTAGGCAAAAGGAACTACTACCTTCTTCCATGCTTTTGAACTTTTGGAACTCCCCTTATAGCCTGAACTCTTTTAGACTATTCTCTCTACATTATATAGGGAGGTCTGTCCCTTTTGTCCATTTTTTTGGAAAAAAGGCAGTAGTCCCTTCTGTCCAAGTTAACTCAAATTAAGTCATATATATTTTTAAATTCATATCCTTCTTCCTGCAAATATTTTATTACATCTTCTAGGGTTTCATATGTTATTTTCTTATCGGCTGCATCATGCATTAAAATTACAACATTATTCCACCCCTTCATTGTTTCCTTCAAATTTTTTAAAATATCTTCCTTTGTCTTTGCACCTTCTGCATCATATGTTAAAGCACTCCAATCTAAATACGCTATTCCAGTTTCTTTTAGTTTTTTGCGTGCTTCTTTTTTTATCTTCTCATAAGGGCCTCCATGAGAACCTCCTGGGAATCTAAATAAATTACTAGAATAGCTATTGTCTCCTAATGCACAGCGAATAGCTTCTTCTGTTTTGTTATATTCTTCTAAAACAGCATCTGCACTTTTATATATTTTACTATATTTGTGTGAATAGCTATGATTTGCTATATAATGCCCAGATTTATATTCTCTTTTTAAGATATCTGGATTATGATTTACTCTAGTACCCAATACAAAAAAGGTTGCTTTTATATTATATTTATCTAAAATGTCCAATATGTATGGTGTTACTTCTTTCGTTGGGCCATCGTCAAATGTTAAGAAAACCCTTTTCCCTTCATTGCCATTATATATATTGTTAATTGAATTTATGAATTGTTGCACATCTTCTTCACTTTCGGAGTTTTTATTTTCATCAACATTTTCTGTAGTATTTTTCTCTACATTTTCTTCATTTTTTACTTCACTGCTACCTTCTTCATTAGAAATTTTGTTAGTATTATCACTCATCGATACTTCTTCTGTCAAAATATTACTATTTTCTGTCGATACCTCTACCACTTTGCTCTTATTATATAAAATGACACTTATAGAAGCAATAATCCCCAGTATTGCTAATATTATGATTGTTATTACAATTTTTAAATCTCTATTTTTTCTCATTCCTACTATTTCTATTTGCTTGTACATATTTTGCTCCTAATATCTATTTTGCATTTAATATTATACAATAGATTTATATTTTTTTCTACAATATTAAAGAAAATTTCAAAAAGTGTTACTAGATAGTTCCAATTCACGGTTATTTTTGGTCGGAGCAATATATGTTTTAATTTTATGTTGGAGTGCTTAAGGTGGGGACCGACAAGCTTACAAAGTGTTTAACGAACTTTAGTGAGTTAATACACTTTGTGCGATGCCAAAGGGCCGGAAATAAAAATAAAAAATATATACTTCTTCTCGGTATCAATATAGTCGTGAATTGTAACATTAATTTTTTATTGTATAGGGAAAATCGACTTTTTCTTTGTTATTTCAGTATTTTTAACGATTTTTCCTATACAACAAGGTTAGGTTTCCTTGGGCTGTGCATATTCGCGAAGCGAAATGCACATGTGGCGAAGCCACTTTTCTTATATAATATAATTTAAAGAATCATTATTTAATAATTTCTCATAATGCTAATTCATCCTTTGAAGTATTTATCTTAAATAATTTAAAGATTTCAACAATAACAAGTGGAAGTAGTACTAATCCAATTATTTCAAGTACATTTCCCATTGGTAAAACTGGTATACTAAATAAATGTCTTAATCCTGGTATGAATAGTATAATAAGCATTAATGCTGCAGATAATCCAATTGCACCAAGTAACATTTTATTGTTAAATGGATGTGTTTTGAAAATAGATTTCTTGTTGTTTCTAATGTTAAACACATGCACAAGTTCTGAAAAGGCAAGTACTACAAATGCTATCGTTTGTCCTATTTCTACTTTTACTTCCTGTTTTTCTACCATTTCTGCTCCATTAGCAAGTGCTTCTTCTAAGTTTTCTACTTCTTCTACACTGTATATTTTATTATCAATTCTTACCATGGTTGGTAATTGGTCGTCTGGTGTTGCCAAACCAATGATAAATGCAGCAAGTGTAAGAAGTCCTATCATAAACCCTTGATATATTACTCTCCATGTCATTCCTTTGGTAAAAATTCCTTTTTGTTTTTTTGGCTTACGATTCATGACATCATCTTCTGCAGGGTCTACTGCTAATGCTAAAGCTGGAAGTGAGTCAGTTACTAGGTTAATCCACAAGATATGAATTGGAAGTAAAACTTCTACTAATCCTACATCGATTCCAAAAGTACTACTAATCCATGGTGTAATTAATATTGCAATGAACAATGCCACAATCTCACCAACATTGCTAGAAAGTAAAAATTGAATCGCTTTTAAAATATTGTCATAAATACGTCTACCTTCTTCTACAGAGGATACGATTGTTGCAAAATTATCATCTGTCAAGATAACATCTGCCGCTTCTTTCGATACATCGGTACCTACAATTCCCATTGCACAACCAATATCTGCTGTTTTTAGTGCAGGAGCATCATTTACTCCATCTCCTGTCATAGCAACGATTTCTCCATTTGCTTGCCATGCTTTTACAATACGTACTTTATGTTCTGGAGAAACTCTCGCATAAACTGAATACTTTCTAATATTCTTTGTTAAATCCTCATCTGACATTTCTTCTAATTCGCTACCAGTAATGGCTTCATCCTCATTTTCTAATATTCCTAAGGATTTTGCGATGGCAACTGCTGTAATCTTATGGTCTCCTGTAATCATGACGGTTTTGATGCCTGCTGTTTTACATTTTTCAACTGCATGTTTTACTTCTTCTCTTGGTGGGTCTATCATTCCAACCATACCAACAAATATTAAGTCACTTTCAATAGTTTTCATCTCTTCATCTGTTGGCTCATGGTCTAATTCTTTATATGCCATTGCCAACACTCTTAAAGCATCTTTTGCCATTTCTACATTGTATTTTTCTATTTCTGTTCGGTAATTTTCTAAATCTGTTTTAATCTCTCCATTTATTTCATAGCTACTACATCTAGCAAGTAATTCATCGATTCCACCTTTTGTGTAAGCAATATATTTTTCTCCTACTTTATTGATCGTAGTCATTAATTTTCTATCCGAATCAAAAGGAACTTCTTTTACTCTTTTTGTTTTTACAATTTCATGAACATCTAAATTAATTTTAAATCCTAAATCAATTAAAGCAGTTTCTGTTGGATCTCCTGTTAATGTATTATTTTCTCCTATTTTGGTATCATTACATAGAATGCTTACCTGCATTAATTTTTCTAGTTCCTTGCTTTGTTTGTTTCTGTTAATCATTTCATAATTTGCTTGTTTTGATATATTATTCTTTTCATTGTTATCCTTCGCGTTTGCTTCTGGTTCATTATTTTTTCCACTTTGTATTGCTTCACTATTTTCTAAATCAATTTGTATATTATTATTTTCATTATCTATAGCATTTTCTGTGACTTTAGCAATATCTTTAACCTCTACAATCTCGCCATTTACAAATACTTTTTGTACTGTCATTTTATTTTGTGTTAATGTTCCTGTCTTATCGGAGCAAATAACGGTAGCACTACCCAAAGTTTCTACTGCTGGTAGCTTCTTAACAATAGCATTTTTCTTTACCATTCTTTGTACACCAATAGCTAGCACAATAGTAGAAACCGCTGCCAAACCTTCTGGAATTGCTGCAACTGCTAAACTTACAGCAGTCATAAACATATCAATAACATCTTTTCCATAAGCAATTCCTATAATAAAAATAACAATACATATTGCTAATGCTGCAATACCAAGTGTTTTACCTAATTTATTTAATTTTATTTGTAGTGGGGTTGCCGTTCCTTCTGTATCATTTATGATAGTAGCAATTTTTCCTACTTCTGTATTCATTCCTGTTTCTACTACAATTCCTTTTCCTCTACCATATGTGATAAGAGAAGAAGAAAATAACATATTGGTTCTATCCCCAATTCCTACTTTTTCATCCTGAATTATTTCTGCATTTTTATCTACTGGTACCGACTCTCCTGTTAGAGAAGACTCTTGTGATTTTAAATTAGCACTCTCTACAATTCTTAAATCTGCTGGAACATAATCGCCTGTATCTAAAACTACAATATCTCCTGGTACTAGTTCCCTAGAAGCTACTACTTCTACTTTTCCATTACGCACTACTTTTGCAACATGCGAACTTAATTTTTGAAGTGCCTCCAACGATTTTTCTGCTTTATTTTCTTGTACCACACCAATAATAGCATTTACAATTACAACAATTAAAATAATAATGGAATCAGTAATTCCTTCTCCTTCCATGTATCCAACAATTCCAGATACAATGGCTGCTACTATTAAAACAATAATCATAAAATCTTTAAATTGTTCTAAAAATTTTACAAATAAACTCTTTTTCTTTTTTGCTTTTAGTTCATTGTACCCATATTCTTTTCGTTTTTCTTCCACTTGTGATGCACTAAGACCTTCTTTTACATTTGTATTTAATTCTTCTTCTATCTTACTTGCATCCTTGTTAAACCAATTTTCCTCCAACTTAAATCTCTCCTTTTCTAAAATAGGGCCGGGCCTATTTGTCCACTTTTCTAAATTTTCCTGATTGGCGCTTGTCCCCTTTTAGGGATTTTTCCTAATTGGTGCCCGTCCCTAATTGTTACCCAATTGTTACCAATTAGTATTTTACTTTTTTTCATTAAATATACAAAATCACGACGAAAAAAGACCTTCTAAAATGTTTTTTATAAATTAATTAAACACCTCCTAGCTTAGTTAATTTAATAAATTTACCATTTTAAAAAGTCTTGCTTACCTAATTTTTTATATTATAAACTAGGTTAACTAACCATGCTAACCAGCCGTGTTGTTGATTAGTTTTTTATAAGCTACTCCCTTTTTGTTTATATAGTTTTATTATAAAACTATTTATTTGTCAATATCTTATTTTCATTTGTCTTTATGTCATAAATTGCAGTAATAACTTTTCATTTTATTATGCACATAATCTTTAAAATATTCTATTGCTGTGTTTAAATACTATAATAGAAAAATGAATTTTTCATGAACTAAATCGTTCATTTTTTTTTTATTCTCTATCAATATTATTTTCTGTTTTTTCCTATTTTTGGCTAAGTAGCTTTTTTACCACTTCATTGATTGTTCTTCCATCTGATGCAGCACCTATTTTTTCTTTAGCAGCTTTCATAACACTTCCCATATCTTTCATAGAAGTTGCACCTACCTCTGCTATTACTTCCTTTACTATGCTTTCTACTTCTTCTACTGATAATTGTTTTGGCAAGTATTCTGCTAAAATTTCAATTTCTTCTCTTATTTCATTTATTAAATCTTCTCTTCCACTTTTTTCGTAATCGACTAAAGCATCTTTTCTTTTTTTCGATTCTTTTGCAATAATATCTATTATTTGATTATCATCTAACGTAATTTGTTTATCTTTTTCTACTTGTAAGATTGCCGCTCTTACCATCTGAATAACGTTTTTACGAACCACATTTTTTTCTTTCATACAATTTTTTAAATCTTCCAATAATTTTTCTTTTAACATATTCTTCTCTCCTATCAAATTAAATTTTACCATAAATATTATATCACAAAACATCAGAAAATCTATATTATTTTCTATAATATTTTAGTCTTTCATTTTACCAACTTCTATAATTCCCTTTGGTATATATTTTAATACATCATATTTCTATCAAACACTTGTGATAAATAATGGCACTATGTTACAATTATTATGTAGTTATTTTTTACAATCACATAATAATTTGGTCAAATTTATTATATTTATTTTTAGAAAGGTAGTGATTTTTGCATGAAAGAAAAATTGGAGGAATTAGAAAAAAGAGCTATATTAAAAGTTAGTAATTGGTGGGGACATACATATGCTGGCTATTCAGGAACAATTATTACAAGTGATAAAGAACTATATACATATCAATATTATCATCGAATTCCTAAAGAATTGGAAGGGAAAAATGTAAATTTTATCACAAAAAAAAGAAGCTTAAATGAAAAAGAATTTAATAAAATTATAGATTTTATTGAAAAAGAAGTGTTGCTAAATGATTACAAAGATAATATGATATTCGATGCAGGCTATGATGTAACTGTACATTATAATGGAATTGACAAGGTGGTAAGAAATAATAAGGGATTTGGTAATGATACTGGATTATATGATAAAGCCCAAAAAATTGTTGACGATTTAATCAACCAATCATAATTTGTAAGGATAGTATTGCACTAATTAATCAAATAACAACAATTAGTAACCAAAGAATTTTTAAAGATTCTGTAAGAAGAAATGTTTTTCGTTTGGTGAAACGATTTTACTTAGTGGAGCGGGTAGCGAGAATCGAACTCGCGCGATCAGGTCGGAAGCATGACATTCTACCACTAAATTATACCCGCATT
>CALXVO010000016.1 GCA_944392065.1 uncultured Clostridia bacterium
CAATCTGGTGAAACTGCAGATACTATTGCAGCTTTAAAGCTCGCCAAATCAAAAGGTGCTAGAACTTTGGCTGTATCTAACGTAATTGGAAGTTCTATTACGAGAGAAGCAGATTATACTATTTACACTCATGCAGGTCCTGAAATAGCCGTTGCATCTACAAAAGCTTATACTTCTCAAGTGGTATTACTTGCTATTTTAGCAATGTATTTTGCAGAAATTCTAGGTTCTTGTGATAAAGCTGAGATAGAAAAACTAAAATCAGATATTATAGATTTGCCTACTAAAATAGAACAAGTATTAGATAATACCGAAACTATCCAAGAATTTGCAAAAAAGATTTATCCGGAAAAAGATATGTTCTTCTTGGGTAGAGGCACAGATTATAATGTTGCAAGAGAAGGCTCTTTGAAATTAAAAGAAATCTCTTATATACATTCGGAGGCATATGCAGCTGGCGAGTTAAAGCACGGACCTATTGCTCTTATTGAAAATGGAGTTACTGTTATAGGAATAATTACTAATCCCAACTTAGTAGAAAAAACAATTAGTAATATACAAGAGGTAATTACAAGAGGTGCAAAGACAATGGTAATTACAAATCAAATTTTACCTAATAGTCACTTTGATTATGTGGTAAATATCCCTGATACTAACCCATTAATTTCACCTATATTATCTGTAATACCAATGCAACTACTTTCATACTATATTTCTAAGAATAAAGGATTAGATGTAGATAAGCCAAGAAATTTGGCTAAATCAGTAACAGTTGAATAAAATTGATGAGGCAGATTTTAATCTGTCTCATCTGTTTTTTGCGTAGTTTTTTATCCGTAAAATTATTTTTAGTATGATTAACAGAGCTGCTCCTGGAACTCCTAATAGTCCAACAATAATTGCAGTTAATAGATTTAAACCAATGTGAAATCCAAAATTCATCCCAATTAAATTTATAATATATATTAACATTCCACCTAAAATAGAATTAATCACTAGTTTTAAAACACTTTTTAGTGGCCATATGAATATTTTTCCAAATATAAAAAGGAAAATAATGCAGGCCAAAAATGTAATTATCATATTGAAATCCATACTTATTATCAAATCCTTTCTTCAAGTTATATTCCTGCATGAATTTACATTCTTTCTAACTTCTTTAATAATAAATATGAATTGAGTTGGACAAATATTCTTGTTCTTTTAAAGAATTTAACCAAATCATATATGTTAATATTTTTTCTATTACTTCTAAGCTTTATTTTTCCTTATATAAATTTCATTTATCATATCTAATGCAATTCCCTTTTTCTGTGCTTTTTTCATCAAGTAATCCAATTTTGTTTGATTGGCTTTAATTTGATAAGAGTAATAATCAATAAGCCCCTCTTCTGCATACTCAAAATTTTTATGTGCTGTATCTAATTCATTTTTAGTTTTAATAATGCTTACAATTAGCTCCAAGTTTTTCTCATCCTCAGACTTGTCCTCAATTTTATTTTCTCTTACATATTCTTCGTGTGCCATACTTTCCTCCACCGCTCTATAATAATTCTAAATAGTAAATATATAAATCGTCCTCTTTTTATTACCATTATATTCAATAAGTTGAAAAATATTCGTAAAACATTACTATAATTTTGCACATACTACTAAGACGTATACTACAAATTCACGCTGAACAGTAACGATTAATTTTTTAAATTATAGTAAATGTTTTCCACCTTCCTTGATATTTTTCCAATTTGGTGGTAAAATAAGTCATGTGCAGATTCAAGGAGGATAAATATGATAGATATTAAATTTTTAAGGGAAAATCCTGATGCAGTTAAGGAAAACATTAAGAAAAAATTTCAAAATCACAAATTAATATTAGTAGATGAGGTTTTAGAACTTGACAAGAAAAACAGAGATGCTAAATTAAAAGGTGATGATTTACGAAGTAGAAGGAATTCTTTAAGTTCTGAAATTGGTAACCTTATGAAAAACGGAAAAAAAGATGAAGCAGAAAAGATAAAATTAGAAGTTCAGGAAATAAATAAACAGCTAGAGGAAAATGAAAAATTAGAAACAGAATATTCTGAAGCAATAATAGAAAGAATGATGAAAATTCCAAATATTATTCATGAATCTGTTCCTATTGGTGAAGATGATAGCAAAAATGTGGAAATAGAAAAGTTTGGAGAGCCAGTAGTTCCAGATTACGAAATTCCATATCATGCAGATATCATGGAAAGTTTTAATGGGCTTGATTTAGATTCTGCACGTAGAGTTGCAGGAAATGGTTTCTATTATTTAATGGGAGATGTTGCAAGACTTCATTCAGCAATTTTATCCTATGCAAGAGATTTTATGATAAATAAGGGCTTTACTTATTGTATACCTCCATACATGATTCGTAGCGATGTTGTTACAGGAGTTATGAGTTTTGAAGAAATGGATGCAATGATGTATAAAATTGAGGGAGAAGATTTGTATTTAGTTGGAACTAGTGAACATTCTATGATAGGAAAATTCAAAGGTCAGATTCTTCAAAAAAACGATATGCCATATACTATGACATCATATTCTCCATGTTTTAGAAAAGAAAAAGGTGCTCATGGTATAGAAGAACGTGGTGTATATCGTATTCATCAATTTGAAAAACAAGAAATGATTGTTGTATGTGAACCAGAAGATAGCTGGAAATGGTATAACAAATTATGGTCATATACTGTAGAATTATTTAGAAGCATGGATATCCCAGTTCGTACACTTGAATGTTGTAGTGGCGATTTAGCAGACTTAAAAGCCAAAAGCTGTGATGTAGAGGCTTGGAGTCCAAGACAAAAGAAATATTTCGAAGTTGGTAGTTGTTCTAACCTAACAGATGCACAAGCAAGACGTTTAGGAATCAGAATAAAAGGTGAAAAAGGAAACTACTATGCACACACTCTAAACAATACTGTAGTTGCCCCACCTCGTATGTTAATAGCATTCTTAGAAAACAATTATAATGAAGATGGAAGTATAAATATTCCTGAAGTACTTCGTCCATACATGGGTGGAACTGAAAAATTAATACCAAAAAAATAAACTAAAAAGCGCAATTGGGGACGCACCTCTTTTGCACAAGCTTAATTAATGCTATACAATAAATTTATTGTTTTCAATATTGAATTTAAAAACTTGTGCAAAAAAGGTGCGTCCCCAATTGCGCAGAAGGAGTAAATTATGATAATAAAAAATCCAGAATTTAAAATTTCGGCAGTTAGTCCAAAACAATATCCCGATGATGGACTACCTCAAATTGTATTAGTCGGAAAATCTAATGTAGGTAAGTCTTCCTTTATCAATACAATGGTCAATAGAAAAAAACTTGCTAGAACTAGTAGCGAACCCGGTAAAACTAGACAAATTAATTTTTATAACATGGATAATAAATTTTATTTTGTAGATTTACCCGGATATGGATATAGCAAAATGTCTAAGCAAGAACAAGCTAAGGTTGGTACTTTCATCGAAGAATATTTATCTAAGAGTAAAAGCATAGCTTTAATAATATTCTTAATTGATATTAGACATTCTCCAACTGAAAACGATAGACTAATGTACCGATATATTATTGATAGTGAAAGGCCATGTATTGTTATAGCAAATAAAGCTGATAAAATTGCTGTTACAAAGGTAGATACTCAAGTAAAAAATTTGCAAGATGAATTAAATCCATTGCATGACTTATTGTTTTTACCTTTTTCATCTGAAAGAAAAATATATGCAAATGAAGTGTGGAGTGAAATTGCAAAACACATGGGCTCAACATAATATTATTGATTTTTCTGTAAAATAATGGTATAATATAGTTATTACGTACACACGTAAAATTATAAAAAAGAAGGTAATAAGATGACGTATCCATCCTATCCATGTGATTGTTCGACTGTATACCTTGAGTTTGACTCTAAGTATGCAGCAGAAATGTTTGCCAAATCAATAGAAGTCTTCTTTCCATCAGTCACAACACAGATTAGTAAAAAACCTCGGGCTACTCGAGTAACAGTAAGTTCGAAAGATGATGACTTTCACGGTCTTGCAGTGATGATATTTTCAGTCCAGTATGTTCATGATCATCCTGGTGTAAAGTTCGTCTAATACCTTCAACAACCGGGCTCATAATGAGCCCGGTTGTTCTATATTATATAAAAATATCGCATGTTTAATTATTTATTATCAAATAATATCATAATTTTTATTTCATATGTAAATGCTAAAGTTCTTTCTACTCAGCCAAATTGGTTCTTTGCACTTTTTTAACAATCATCTTTAATGCTTTAGGCCTTTCTAGCATAATAGTATGCCCACACCCCAAACATCTCAATTTAAAGTCTACTCCTACTCTAGTTATTTCCCATAGTTTGCTTCCACAAGGATGCTCTTTTTTTGTTCTTACTATATCTCCCACATTAAATTCCACGTATATCTTCCCTTCTAAATCTATTTGCTTTGTAATTAGCCTCTTAAAGTCTACTTCTCTAATTGCAAAAGAATTGGTGTTTTTATTAGGCAAACAAGCGAGAAAACCGGAAGCGTACTTGATGTACTCCTAAAGGATTCTTGAGGTGCAGTTAACACCTCGCCAAAACCAATTCTTTGCAATTAAATACTCATTGCTTTCTTCAAACGAGCAACTACACTGTCTCTTCCAAGCACTTCCATAATTTCATACATATCTGGTGTATTTTGTCTACCTGTTAATGCAACTCTTATAACTGTGCTTATATCACCCACATGGCCTGGGAAAGCTTCTGGATTTGCTTTAAATTCTTTTACTTCTCTTGCATAACCATTTTTTTCTGCTAAATCTTTTATTTTGTTAAACCATGTATCTTTATCATCATTTATATCAAAATACTCTTCTATGTAAGATTTTAATAACTTACTTATTTCTTCTTTATCTGCTATTTTAGCATATTCATATGAGATTTCATTATTAAAAAATTTGTTATCATACATGTAAATAATTGAATTTTTTACATCTGACCATTTTGCTATATCTTTTCTTGGCTTTTTGTTTCCTCTTTCTATCCCAAGTATTTTTAATGAATATTCTTTATCTTGAAGCATTTCATACAATTCATTATCATATTCTTTTGCCCAGTTTAAAGCATTTTTATATACTTCTTCTGCTGTCATTTTTGAAATAACTGTTTTTCCAATATCAAGAAGTTTTACCATGTCAAATAAAGCTCCACTTACGCTCATTTTGTTTAACTGAAAATCAAATTCATCCATATCTTTATCTGGGTTTGCTCTTCTCCAATTTTCAAAACTAGAGTTAGCTATATTTAATAGGTATTCCTTTACTGCTGCTACCGGTATTCCTTCTTCTTTATAATATGATACTGCTGCTTCAGGGTCTTTTCTTTTACTTAATTTACGCTTATTTCCATTATCATTTTTCATAATTGGAGATATATGAGCATATTTAGGAGCTTTAAATCCTAATTCATGAAATAATTGCAAATGTAATGGAACTGATGATAGCCATTCATCACTACGTATTACAAGTGTTGTTCTCATCAAGTGATCATCTATTGCATGAGCAAAATGGTATGTAGGAAGTCCATCTGCTTTAATAATTACTATATCTTGATCATTTTCAGGGAATTCTACATTTCCTTTTATTACATCATGATGTTTTATTTTTCTATCTTCTCTTCCTTGAGATTTAAAACGAATAATATACTTGTCTCCATTTTTTATTTTTTCTGCAGCTTCTTCTACTGTTAAATTTCTGCACTTTGCCCATATACCATAATATCCTGGCCTTATTTTAGCTGCTTCTTGTTTTTTTCTAATTTCTTCTACCTCGTCTGAAGTACAAAAACATGGGTATGCTTTTCCTTGTTCTAGTAAATATTTTGCATAGGCTTGATAGATATCTTTTCTTAAAGATTGTTTATATGGACCATAATTTCCAATTTCCTCTGTATCAGATATCATACCTTCATCTGGAGACATATCAAAATCTTTTAAAGAATTTACTATATCTGTAACTCCATTTTCAACTTCCCTTTTTTGGTCTGTATCCTCTACTCTTAAAAAGAATACTCCACTAGTTTTTTTAGTCATTTCTTTTGCAACTAAAGCTTGATATAGTCCACCAATATGCACAAATCCTGTTGGACTTGGTGCAAATCTTGAAACTACTGCTCCTTCTGGTAAATTTCTTTCTGGATATTTTTCTTCATAATATGAAATTTCCTTTGCATCTGGAAATATTAAATCTGCTAAATCTTTGTAATTCATAGTTACACCTCCATAATAATAGGCAATATCATCGGATTACGCTTAGTCCTTTGAAAAATATAATCTCTTAAATCATCTTTTAATGTTGATTTAATTGTAGACCAATCACGTATTCCTTCTTCTTCAAAAAGTTTTACCTCTTCTCTTATTACCTTTTTCACATCATCCATTAATGTTTCAGATTCACGAACATAGACAAATCCTCTCGAAACCACATCTGGTCCAGACACAATTTCTCCTGTACTTCCATCCATTGTCATTACAATTACAATCAATCCATCTTGTGATAAATGTTGTCTATCTCGTAAAACAATGTTTCCAACATCTCCTACTCCCAGTCCATCGACTAAAATTTTTCCACATGGTACAGAGGTAGTTATCTTGGCTTCTTTTCTACTTACTTCTAGTGTTTTACCATTTTCTAATATAAATATGTTTTCCGCTGGTACACCCATTTCTTTTGCAGTTTCTGCATGAGCTCTTAATTGTCTATACTCACCATGAATTGGTATAAAGAATTTAGGTTTTGCTAAAGCAATTATTAATTTTTGTTCTTCTTGACATGCGTGTCCAGATACGTGAACATTTTCTAATGCACTATAAATTACTTCTGCTCCTATTTGCATTAAGTCATTTATAACATTGGATACCAATTTTTCATTTCCTGGTATTGGTGTGGCAGAAATAATAACCATATCATTTGGAGTTATTACAACTTTTTTGTGTTCTCCAGCTGCCATTCTTGTTAAAGCAGACATTGTTTCTCCCTGGCTACCTGTTGTAATTATAACTAATTGGTCATCTGTATAATTTTTAATCATATCAATATCAATAAACATATTTTCTGGTGCATCTATATATCCTATTTCTCTTGCTGTTTCTATCATATTTATCATGCTTCTACCACAAACAGCAATTTTTCTTCCATATTTCAAAGCAGAATTAACAATTTGTTGTACTCTATGGACATTTGAAGCAAAGGTTGCTACAACAATCCTTTTTCTATTGTTTTGGAACAATCTATCAAAAACATCTCCTATTGTTTTTTCTGACATAGTATAACCCTTTCTCTCTGAGTTAGTACTATCTGACATTAGTGCAAGAATTCCTTTATTTCCAAGTTCTGCAATTCTTCCTAAATCCATTGGTTGATCATCTATTGGAGTGAAATCTACTTTAAAATCTCCAGTATGAAGTACAACACCTACTGGTGTGTGTATTGCAAGCATAACTGAATCCGGTATACTATGGCTACTCCTAATAAGTTCTACTTTTATATTTCCAAAATTAATTGTCTGACCTTGTTCAACTGTTATTAATCTAGTAGAAGATAATAATTTATGTTCTTCTAATTTGTTTTTAATTAAACCTACAGTAAGTTTAGTTGCATAAATTGGAATATTTATTTGTTTTAATATATATGGTATTGCTCCTATATGGTCTTCATGCCCATGGGTTATAACCAAACCTTTAATTTTATCTTTATTTTTTTCTAAGTAAGTTACATCTGGAATTACTAAATCTATTCCAAGCATATCATCCTCTGGAAATTCTAACCCACAGTCTACTAACACTATTTCATTTCCGTACTCGAAAACTGTTATATTCTTACCTATTTCATCTAAGCCACCTAATGGTATGATTTTCAAATTTTCTTTTTTAAATTCAAATTTAGATGTATTTCTTCTTTTATTTTCTATGACTTTTTTTTCTATATCTTTTTTAATTTCTTCTCTAATATTTCTATTTTCAAATGAATTTTCTTTCTTCTTATCTAATCTATTTTCTTTTCTATCTTCAGTGTTATTTATTTGTCCTTCCTCCCTTCTATTTATTATGCCATTTTTTTGTACCTCACTATTTGATTTTCTCTTTCTAGGTACTCTCTTTGTGCTTGTTTCATTTCTACTTGAAACAGCTTTTTCCATTGTTTCCTTTTTTTCCATTATTTAAAATCTCTCCCATCTCTTCTATTTTGTTACCAGATAATGATATAGATATATTTATTTAAAAACTATTTCTTTTTAATAATCAGTCCTATTCAAAAAAATAATTTTTTTCATTGATTTGTTTAATAATTGCTACATAACTTTACAATATATCTTTTTAAATAAGAAAGGCATTTCACATGGCTAGTCTCTGGAGCAACGGCGAAATACACGCTACTTACTTCGCTCGGACGGCCCAAGGTAGCCTAACCTTGTTGTATACGGAAAAAATCGCTCAAAATACTGAAATGTCAAATAAAAAGTCGATTTTCCCTATACAATAAAAAAATTGTAGTTTATAATATATATAAATTATAAACTACAAAATAAAATTTAAACTTTTTTTTACTATTTTTTAACATAACTATATAACATGCTTATATTTTTCCGTACTATTAGCATATCTATACTATTATATTATTTTATCAATTTTATATCCGTTCAATAATTTACAATATTATAATAAATTTATTCTCTACAAATATTATATATAAATCTCTTCTTTACCTATTTTGGTAACAACTGTAAATTATTATACTATTTTTAATAAAATTTGTCAAATTTGTTACAATACAGCGCCAATCATACCTGCATCATTTCCCAATTCGGCTAATAATATTTTAGGCATTTTTTCTTTATTAAATACATATTTTCGTGAGTTCATTTCTTGTGTTAATCTTTCATAAAAAATATCTTTAAAAAATACAAAACTACCACCGATTGATATAGCTTGTGGTTGAAATATATCAATTATATTGGATAAGCCTATTATTAAATCATCTATATAATTTTTTATTAGTTCTTGAATTTTGGGATTGCTCTTTTCCTTTCTTATTTTTTCTAATAATTCTACAGAAGAAATTTCTTTAATTTTTAATATTTTCTTTGCGTTTTCTTTAAACCTCTTTATAGAGCAATAGGTCTCAAAACACCCTTTTTTACCGCAATTGCATTTGATACCGTCTTTTTCTATTATCATATGTCCAAGTTCAAAACCAAGATTTTCGTTTGTTTGCAATAAATTACCATTTATAAATACCCCTGAACCTATTCCAGTTCCAAAGCATAAAAACACACAATCATCATATTCCTTTAATGTTCCATATCTTTTCTCTGCTAAAGCTGCCATTTTTGAATCATTTCTTATATGAAATGGTATTTTATATTTCTCTACTATTGTACCAAAATCCAATTTATCTATTCCCAAATTAACAAGATTTCTCATACAACTTCCCTGTATATATCCTGGAGTAGCAACCCCAATTAAATCTATAGTATTCTCTTTTTTAATTATCTCTGAAATAACTTCATCAATATAGTTTAAAATGCTCTCTTCAGATTCATTTTTATAAATTTCTTTTTCTACTTTCTCTATTATTTCGCCATTATTAATAATACCTATGCCAATGTGGCTTCCTCCTATATCAATACCAATTCTCATGTTTACCTAATCATTCCTTCCAATTTATTAAACCATAATATTTAACTATGTTTATAAAGAAAAACTATTTAAACAAATTATACCACATAATAAATTGTTTAAACAGTTTTTAATTATACTCTCCCGCATTGACTTTAAATACATCTATACTATTATCTGATAACCATGATGTCTATGATGGTAAATCCACTGCATCAAACATCCAAGTTCCCATATAAAGCTGAATACATGGTACTATAATTACAACAACCAAGAATATTAAGAATACTCCAACAATTGAATATACGATTTGTGGTAAAACAGCCATAATTTTTTGCATTAAATTGTTTATATCTATTTCCATATATTCTACTAGTTTTCTCATCATTTCTGGTAAATCTGTTTGCATACCAATTTTTAACATTTCTGTAATCATAGAAGATGTTAAACCAGATTTTTCAAATGGCTCAATCCATGATGCACCAATCAATATATTGTTTATTGCTGTTTCTATAATTGAGAGTAATACATAATTTTTTACAACGGCTTTACTTACTTCAAGTGAATCTTGAATTCTCATACCATTTTCAAGATTTAAAAGCATAGCTCTCATAAATCTCGAAAAATCCATAGCATAAATTAGTTTTCCGAATATAGGCATTTTATATTTAAAATAATGAAAATTATATTTCCCCTTAGGTGTATTTACATAAGCAAATACTATTGCAATAGCTCCTCCTATTATTATAACAGGTACATACCAAGCATTAAATAGGCTATTGCAGAAATCAACAAACCATAGAGTAATTTCGGGAAGTGTTTGAGTTGTTCCTGATTGTGCAAAAGCTTCTTCTATTAATGGAATAATGTATGCTACACCAAATATTAAAATACCAATTATAGCCACTAATTGCAGAACATTTGGTATTATAATTTTTCTTAGTCTTGCACTTGTATCATCAACATCTTCTAGATATTTTACAGCCTGTTCTAGCGATTTAGTAAGCGAACCAGACATTTCTCCTACTTTAATCATATTAATATATATAAAAGGAAATATATTAGAATAATATTCCATCGTTACATACATATATTCACCTGATTCAACACCAGCTAATATATCTTGTAAAATTCCTCTTAAAGATAAATTGTCGGTACTATCTATAATAGTACTAAGTGCATGTATATTATTAAAATTTGCTTTCTTCAACAAGTAAAAATTTTGAGTAAATATAATCAAATCTCTTGTAGTTATCTTTTCATCTCTAGATAATGCTAAATTTACTCTTTCTTTTATAGAAGGTTTAGCTGTGGCTCTACCTTGCAAAATATTAGCAGAATCAGCCTGTTTCATAATATCATCTATATCAATCATGTTTCTTCTATTTGCTTTTGTCTTTTTTCCCTTATAGCCTACTTGTACAACACTTATTGGTAATAGATTATTACTTTTTAATTTTTTTATAAGAGTATTTCTATTTACATCCTCTACTCTATTTCTTACTATCTGTCCTTTAGAGGTTACAGCTCTATAAACATATTCAGGCATTTTTCCTCCTTTCCAAATCATTATACATTACTGATTCAATTTATTATCTTTCTCTTTTCTAATCTTTAATTGCATTATTGTTCTATTTAATGTTTCAATATTTTTTTCTTCTATTTGTGCTTTTGCTTGTTCTAATGTAAGTACATCATCCACAAATAGTTCGGCAATTGAATTTATTAAACCTATACTTCCTTTTTCTAAGTTACTTTGTATAGCATCTTCTATTTCAGAAACACTAATTTTTTCTTTTCTTATTATTCCAGATACTGTATTATCTACCACCATTACTTCTGGAACCAATACTAAATCACCTTTTTTAGATGGTAACAATCTTTGAGATATAACTAATTTTAATAAAGATGAAATTAAATATTTTACTGTCTGCTGATCTCTAATTTCATAAAAGTTTACCATTCTATCAATAGTTTCTGCACAAGATTTTGTATGAAGAGTTCCTATTACTAAATGTCCTGATTCTGCTGTTTCTATAGCTGCCTCCATAGTTTCTCTATCTCTAATCTCACCAATTACTAATATATCGCAGTCTTCTCTTAGAGAGTTCTTTACACCATCACTAAAAGTTAAGCAATCTCTACCAGGGCCTATTTCTTTTTGTACAATAACAGATTTTTTACTTGTATGTTTATACTCTACTGGATTTTCTAGGGTAAGTATTTTTTTATTTTGATTTTCATTAATTTCATTTATCAAAGCATTTAATGTAGTTGTTTTACCAGAGTTTGTTTTACCTGTAACCAAAATCAAGCCTTGAGGTTGATATGTCATTCTTCTTACAATATCTGGGACTCCTAAATCTTCATATTTAGGTAACTCATTTTTTATAAGTCTCATAGTTAATGTAGGTACTTCATTTGTAAGTGAAATATTTACCCTTAAACGAATATCTTCAAATTCAAAAGAAGTATCAAGCTTTTTAGTTTCTTTGAAAACTCTATCTTTATCAACATTTCCTCTTACAAAATAATCATAAATTTCATACATATCATCTTCTGTTAATGGAGAAGGACATTCATATTCAATTAAATCTCTCCTAATTCTAAGCATGGGTTTTAAACCACATATTAAATGGACGTCTGATGCATCTTTTTCAATCGCAGTATTTAAAATCTTATTTATATCTATCATTAGTTACCTCCAATTTGCTAATATATAGCTAATTTATTATTTAGTTCCTGTAGGTTTGTAGTACCATCTAATATTCTATTCACACCATCTACTATAAGTGGTACATATCCATTTTTTAGGGCCTCATCCCTTATGTCTATAGTTGAATTATTGTTAATTATTAATGATCTAATTCTATCATCTATCATTAATAATTCAAATATTCCTATTCTTCCATAATATCCCGTATTATTACATTTTTTACATCCTACTGCATCATATGTTTTCTTTCCCTCTAAATTAAAATGAATATTATACTTTTCTCCTATTTGATTTATAATATTTTTTTCTTCTTCAGAAAAATCTCTTTCTATTGCACAATTTTTACATAATCTTCTTATTAATCTCTGAGACACAGTTGTTGCAAGTGTACTAGATATATCATAATTAGAAACTCCCATTTTTCTTAGTCTGGTTATTACTTCTATTGCATCTATTGTATGGATTGTAGATAATACATAATGTCCTGTTTGACCCGCTTGCATAGCTATTTCTGCTGTTTCAGTATCTCTTATTTCTCCTAATAAAATTATATCTGGATCCTGTCTCAAAACTGTTCTTAATGAGTCTACAAAATTTGTTTTTGGATCTATCTCAATTTGATTAAGTCCGTTTATTCTTATTTCAACAGGGTCTTCGATTGTTGTTATATTTATTTCTGGTCTATTCAAGTAATCTACTATACTATATAATGTTGTGGTTTTACCTTCTCCTGTTGGAGCAGCAATTATTGTTATACTATTTTTCTTATTAAATGCTTCTTTTAAAAGTTTTTCATCGTTTTTAAATCCTAGATCAAATATTGATTTAACATCTTCATTTTTCTTTAACAGTCTTAGTACAAATTTTTCACCATAAATGTTTCTTTGCGATGATACACGAATATTGTAATCTGGATACATTATAATTCTTCCATCTTGAGATTCTTGCTTTTCTTGATGCATATTTGATATAGCCTTTAGTCTTCCTATAATCTGTGCTTGTCTTTCTTTTCCGACATTTGCCGCATTAACTAGTTGGCCATCTATTCTATATCTTACTCTCATTCCTTCTTGCATTGGCTCAATATGAATATCACTTGCTCTTTTATCCATAGCATTTTTTATTACACTATCAATAAATCCCGAAACATCTGCATTTAAATTAATATTATCTGAACTTCCTTCGAAAGAATTCAATATTAAATCTACATTTGTTTCAAATGTAATATATTTTTCCATTGTGAGCCCTTTGTTTAACAATAATAATCTAACCGTATCCACAGCCCTCTTATTTGAAGTATCTGCAAAGCACACCTTTATTCTACCATTTGATTCTTCAAATGGAATAGCTTTATATTGCTTAGCAATATCTAATGATATATAATCAAGTATATTTATTTTTACATCTGCTTCTCTTAAATATATTGCTTTTTCCTCTAAGATTTCTCCAATAGCGTCTATCAATATATATGGATCACATACTCTTAATATATTTAAAATATCTCCTATTTTCTTTTTTGGTTCCGCTTTTTGATAATCTAATGCTCTTTGTATATCCTCTTCAGTCACAATACCTCTTTTAACTAATTCTATTCCTAGAGGTTGTCTCTTTTTTGAATCCATAGAATTTCTCCTTTCATTGTTATTATTAATATTATTTACATATTTTCTAATATTATTATGCCAAATTTACCAATATTTCAATGTAAAATCTATATTTCTTGTTACTGTTTCTTCAGGTTCCTTTCCTATTTTCATATTTACATTAATAAGATTTTTAGTTATATTATTTACACCATATTGTTTAGGTGAAAATGTGCACTCCATAACATAATTAGCAATTACCACATCATTTCTATAAATCATATTATTTCTATATGAGTATATTGGTCCATTCTCAAATTCTATTGTAGTATCTGTAACAATTGCCTCATTATAATTTTTTATATCTACTACAAAAAACATTACAAATTTGTTAAATTCTGATACATATTTTGGAGTATCGATAGCATCTCCTATATTTCCATAAAAGAATGTACTTATAGTAGTCATGACTCCAATAATAATCGTAAATATTACCATATACACCACAAGTGTTGCTAATGTAATACCTTTTTGACTTTTTACTTGTATTCTATACATTATTAAATTAGAAACTCCTTTCTATCTTCTCTATATAGCAATGCATGATTTTCTTACATTTCTTTTATTTTTAATTTTTGTACTGAAAATTCTTCTGTTTCTCCTTGTAAAGTATATGAAATAGTTAATTTTACTATTTTTATTATATCCTGAACATTTTTTACTCCCTCTCCATAATTTGATACTTGTATATCAATGTTGTACCCACTTGGTATAGAAAATTTGCTGGCATATGTTTGGGATAAATCTGAGTTTACTTCTTCATATGAAATCTTATCTATGTCTTCAAGAATTTGTACTGCATATGTTGCCATCTGAGCTGATACATTTACCTTAGCATTATTCTTATACACAGAAAACATTGTAGTCGATATAAGTGCTGCAAAAAGCATAATAATAAAAATTGCAATTAACAAATCTTGTACTGTAAATCCATTTTCTGATTTTATATTCAATTTATTATCTATAATTTTTTTCATCTTATCACCTATAAAATATAGCAAAATTGGTAGCTAGCAAAATAATTATATTAGCTGTACACATATAAAAACCTATTGGAATTTTATAATTCTCATTTTTCACTTTTTTTACAAATTTACTCTTCCTTGAATGTAATTTTTGTATAAGCAACTGAATAAATATGGCAAGTAGCGTGACTACAACTGTATATATGTACACTGTTTCATATGTATATAGTATCATGAGCATCGATAATACCAAAATATCAATTGTGTAACTATCTCGGCCTTTTTTTCTTAAATATACAATACTAAGTAGCAAGAGTACACAAGATAAAATTAAATATATAACATATCTATACATACTAGGATCTTTTTCTACTACATATAGATACATCATATATAAAGCAACACAAATAAAGCCAAATAATAGAACTGGCTTTTCAATTTCGAATTTTTCTTTGTCTATACCTGCAATAATAAAGATTGTAGCAATATATAATGTACCAACAACAAAATAAACTATAGTCTCTGCATTTAAATTAAATAGACTAAATTTAACTGAAATGGCGAATAACACAAATACTAATCCTGTTAAAACTTCTAGTAATAAATATCTTGGTCTTATTTTTTCTTTGCAATATCTACATTTTCCACCTAAAAATGTATAGCTTAATATTGGTATCATATCTAAAAATGTCAACTTATGGTTGCAATTTGGGCAATATGAACGAGTATGTGTTATATCTTGCCTTAGTGGAATTCTGTAAATAGCTAAAGAAAAAAAACTACCAAATAATGCACCTATACAAAATAATAATATATATAATATATAGTCCATATAAATTACTCCTTGTTTTAAAATAGAGGTTATACATAAAATATAATTCTATATTTTGATTATATAATAGTATAACCTCTTCTATTTTAGTTTAAATAAATTTTAAACCGTTTAAAACTTCTTTACTATTATTCGCCTGTAGAAGGTCTGTAAGTTGCATTAGCTATAACTTTGTCTAAGTATGACTCTACGTTTGCAACAGAAGCATCTGTGTATTTTGTATCATTTGCATAGTAATCTCTTGCTTCTTGAGCACGATTAACTAGACCATTACTTCCAAATGCAAATGAAATTGCAACTGTAGCTAAAATTATTAATATAATTATTGTTACAACTAAAGCTACTAAAGTAATACCTCTTTGATTCTTTATCATAAAAAATTCCTCCTTTAAATTATTTTTTGTATATATCTATTTGAAAAATAAATATAACCTAAGTTCCTTAAGAATTAAATTATTATTTAATTCCTTCATTATTAAAAAATGTTCCTGTCGAATTTTCATCTATAGTAGTTTGTCCATTATTAGTGTTTTCATTTGTTCCTCCATTTTGGTTGTTTGGATTCGTTGTAGTTTCTTCTAGTAAAAATGGATTTTCTTTTCCTTCTATATAACTTCCACTTTGTTTATATATATTCAAATCTGAATCTGTAACCTCATAAGTTATTTCTATCTTTTCAGCTTCTGTTATAGCCTCATCTATTTCCTCTTGTATGTTTTCCGGTGTAGTATAGGCTTCTCTTTCAGGTACAGTCTTATTTGTTGGAATATAATCATAAAATAATATGCCTAATATTAACAGTATGGCTATAC
>CALXVO010000017.1 GCA_944392065.1 uncultured Clostridia bacterium
CGTAGTGACATGTACTAAGCATGTGACTATCTTTTAAATGAGATTTTTGGATTAAAAATTTCAAATCAAAGATTAGTACAATAGACTAGCTAGGCGAAATGCCTTTTTCATTCGAACCAAATTGAATATTATACAATAATTCATAAAGAGGGGTATAAGATGCGAAATTTAATAATAGATTCTAGAATTCGAGAAATAGAGTATAGATATTTAAGCCAATTTTTTAAGATAATAAAATTGCCATTATCAAATGATGTGTATGAAGAAATATCAGGACATAGTGATATATTTTATACTAAGTTAAACGGGAAAATCATTGCAGCTCCAAATGCTGTAATAAAAGACAAGCAATTCCTGACAGGGCAAAAAGAAGTAGAAAAAGAATATCCAAAAGATGTATTATATAATGCTTGTCAAATGGGAAATAAAATAATAGGCAGTAAATATACAGATAAAAGTATATCACCAGACATTTTTGTAAAACAAGGATATGTAAAATGTTCGGTAGCAGTGACAGGAGATAATTCTTGTATCACTTCAGATAAGGGAATAGAAGAAGTACTAAAACAAAATAACATAGATGCATTGTACGTAGAAGAAAATAATATAAAGTTATTAAAAAAGGATGGTTCTATTTCAAATATGAAAGGCTTTATTGGAGGGGCAACTTTGATATTTGATAATAAATTTGTATTATTTGGTGATAGTGACCATTTAACTAATAAAGAAAAAATATTAAAACATTTAAACAATCATAGTTTAGAGTTAATAGACTTCGAGGGCTTAAATATTTATGATTATGGCGGTGGAATAATATTTTAAATTTAACAACACATAATTACTTTTCATACTATATAAAAAGGAGGAAAGTAATTATGTGTTGTTGTAATAATATATGTAAAAAGACGCTTATATTTTCTATAATAAATTTAATATTAATAAGTATTTTAATATTTATATTTATCATTTATATAAGTAATCCAGTACAAGATGAAAAAAACATCTTAGTTGCTACTGCAGTGTCACGGCGATAATACCCAAGTAGGAAATGCAATTATTAATTTTAGCCAAAATCAAATTGTAGAAGGAGATGCTCTTTCTCATACTCAAGGTTCGAGTGAAATTATGATTAATGAAGATGGGATTTATCAAATTTCATATTCATTAACGGGTGTAGGGCAAGATATTGGCAGATTTAATTTTAGTGCTATTTTATTGGTAAATGCCACACCAGTTGATAATACTTTAAATGAAGGGCCTGTAATAAATGCAACCAATTTTAATAATAGGCAAACTCTTACTGCTACAGTAATTCTTAAACTTAATGCAGGAGATATGTTACAGTTAGGAGCCTTATCTCAAGAGAATATTAGCTATACAAATGCTAGAATTGATATAGAGAAAATAAGATAATATATTTTTATCTAATATAACAATAAGAGAGAATATTTAAAATTGCAAAAGGAAATCTATCTTAGATTTCCTTTTGCAATATCATGCACACTTTATTATATTCCAACATTCTCTATATGAATAAATCTAATTTTTGAAAAATTATATTCACCAATACCTTTATGAAGTGAATCATAAGTGTGAGTTGCAATATAAATTTTATTTAAGTCATTTATACTTTTTATATCAATTATAAACAAACTATGTGTAAAAGTAACTCCATCAAATGAGAGTTGAGCAATATCGCCAATTTGCAATTCATCTTGTGATACTTCTTTGCCACGAGGTCCAATACTTTTATTTTGTACTAAAAATTTATATAGAAATTCTACCCCGCTCCAAGAGGGAGATTTATCAAATCCGCTTCTATAATACCAACCCGTTATAGGAGTGTAATTCATTACTTTACTTCCTGCAAATAAGCATTGAGAGACAAAACTAGTACAATCTCCACCAACTGAATCAAAATTATAATATTTTGGATTACGAGATAAAGCCCATTTGTTGGCATATACCACTGCAGAAAGTCTATCATATTTTCGCGTTGGCATTTGAATCACCCCTATATTATATGAAATATTATGTGGATTGATGCTACTATTTTTATTCACTTCTAAGAAAATAACTATTGCCAAAATATCTTATTCGTTATAAAATATTACTATCAAACGGGGATGCTACAGAGAGCAAAGGAAGTGATCACATGAGAAAGAAAAATGTAGAAGAGGATGAAATTCCAAAATCAGTATTAAAAATGAAGCAAGAGAAAGCAAGAAGAGAAGAAGAAGAAAGAAATAGAAGACAAGGAAAAACAATAACTAATACTGAAAAGCGAAGAGGAAGAAAATCAAAAGAGCAAATTAAGGAGGAAAAAAAGCAAAAACGAAAGAAATTGAGAAGAAAAATTATTGTATTTATTCTTCTAATTCTTTTAATCATTATAGGTATTAGTCTTGGCGTATCTGCCTATTCATGGAACCGACTAACAAAAGATATGTTTCTAAATGAAAATTCTGTAGTCGTAGATACAGATGGAGATATTATTGCTACTTTAGGTGCAGAACAGAAGAAACTTACTGTGGACTTTGAAGATATACCAGATAATTTAGTGAATGCTTATGTGGCTATTGAAGATGAAAGATTTTATTCGCATCATGGAATTGATATTAAAAGAACGGGAGGAGCAATCCTTTCTTATATTACTCATTTTGGTAATTCTTCCTATGGAGGAAGTACTATTACCCAACAGCTGGTAAAGAATTTAACAGGGGATAATTCGGACTCTATTACTCGTAAAGTAAAAGAGTGGTGGAAAGCCTTTTTATTAGAATGTTACTATTCCAAAGACGAGATTCTAGAAATGTATCTAAATGTCATTTATGTTGGACCAAATATTTATGGAGTGCAAACTGGAGCAAACTATTATTTCGATAAAGATGTATCGGATTTATCACTTGCAGAATGCGCTTATTTAGCAGGAATAAACAACTCTCCAAATTCGTATAATCCTTTTGAAGATTCAGACAATTCGGAACTTATTACCAACAGAACCTTAACCGTATTAAAAAAAATGTTGGAATTAGGATATATTGAAGAAGACGAGTATGAAGATGCAGAAAAAGAAGTAAATGCGGGACTGGACTTTGATAGAGGAAAAATAGAATCTGAAAATCCAATTTACTCTTATCATACAGATGCACTTATTACAGAAGTAATAGCAGATTTAGCAGAAGATAATAATATTACAGAGACATTTGCTCAAAATTATTTATACTTAGGAGGGCTCACTATACATAGTACACAAGATTCTAACATACAGGATGAAGTAGAAGCAGAATTCTTAAAAAGTCAATATCTGTTAGAATCGTCAGATGGAGAATCTACTTCCCAAGCAGCAATGGTAATTATGAACCACACCAATGGAAAAATTGTGGCATGTGTGGGAGGACTTGGAGAAAAAGAATATTTTAGAGGATTAAATAGAGCAACACAAAGTCAGAGACAAACAGGTTCTTCTATTAAGCCATTAGCTGTATTAGTGCCAGGAATTGACAGAAAAATATTTACCGCTTCTACTATTTATAATGATGAAAAAACTACTTTTGTAGAAGGATATGCTCCTGGTAATAATGATGGTTATTTAGGAGAGATAATGGTAAGAAGAGCTTTAGAATCTTCTCAGAATGTTCCTTTTGTAGAGATGATGGAAGAAATAGGACCTGCAAGAGCTATCTCCTATTTAGAAAATATGGGAATTACATCTTTAACTGAAGAAGATGAGAGTTTAGGTCTAGCATTAGGTGGATTACAAAATGGAATTACACCATTAGAGATGGCAGCTGCATATGCAACTATTGCTAATGATGGAGAATATATAGAACCTACCTTCTACACTTCTATTACAAACAATGATGGAAAAATTGTATTAAGAGCAAAGCAAGAAACAAGAAATGTATTTTCAGAGCAAGTAGCGTACATTGTAAAAGAGCTTTTAACACAGCCAGTAGAAGGTTCGCATGGTACAGCAACCTATTGCTCTATTTCTGGAATAGAAGTAGCAGCAAAAACTGGAACTACAGATGACAACTATGACAAATGGCTATGTGGTTTTACACCATATTATACAGCAGTAACATGGTTTGGATTCGATCAAAATGAAAGTATATATTATAACAATCAAAATCCAGCAGGAATTATATGGGCAAATGTAATGAGAAGAGTACATAATGGCCTTCAAAATATAAGCTTTGTAAAGCCAGGTTCCATTGATACAGAAATAATTTGTGCAGAGACAGGAATGCTTGCAAGAACTGGCTGTACCAATACCTATGAAGAGTATTTCTTACGTGGAACTGCACCAGAGTTATGTAATGAACATTCTGGAAGTAAAGCAAGCAGCAGTACTTCAAATAATACAAGTCAATCGACAGGGGTATATCGAGATAATGAAGAGGAATTAGAATTAGACCCTAATGATGAAGAAGAAGTTAGAGTAGAAAATGAAGTGGAAAATAACATTGTAAATAATTCGAATAATGATGTAGTAGATAATACAGAAACAGCACAAGAAAATATAGTAGAAGAGAATACAGTAGAAGAAAATATCATAAATGATACAGGAAATAACACAGATAACGAACCAGAACAAGGCAATAATATTAGTGGAAGTGAAACTACGCCAGATGTAAGTCAAAACACAATTAGTGGGACTGGTCAAGGGGACGAAAGCGGTGATATAGAAAATGTGCCAGTGCAAGAGGAGACAAATAGTGTTGAATAATTATGGATTATTAAAAGAATTGATGCAAATTTAGGATATGGAATGATTTTAAAATGAATTTATAATTATAAAACAAAATATCTATAAATAATAAAAAACACTACACAAAGCAAAAAAAGTATGATAAAATATTTTAGAAAAACAAATTATTTAATTTACTAAAAATATAATTAAAAGGAGGAATTAACCATGTCAGGACACAGTAAATGGCATAATATTCAAGCAAAAAAAGGAAAAGCAGATGCAGCAAGAGGAAAAATATTTACAAAATTAGGTAGAGAATTATTAATCGCAGTAAAACAAGGAGGACCAGATCCGGCTGGTAATTCTAAACTTAAAGACGTAATAGCAAAATGTAAGGCAAATAACATGCCTAATGATACAATAAACAATGCAATAAAAAAAGCTTCAGGAGCAGGAAATAACGAAAATTATGAAGAGATTACTTATGAGGGTTATGGCACAAATGGTGTGGCTGTAATTGTTGAAGCAAGTACAGATAACAAAAACAGAACAGCAGCAGATGTAAGACACGCATTTGATAAAGCTGGAGGAAATTTAGGTACATCTGGTTGTGTATCATACTTATTCTCTAAAAAGGGAGTAATTGTTATCGATAGAACTACAACAGATTTATCCGAAGATGATATGATGATGCTTGCATTAGATAATGGAGCAGAGGACTTTGAAGCAACGGATGAATGTTATGAAATAACAACGTCTCCAGAAGATTTTGCAAAAGTAAGAGAAGCATTAGAAGCACAAGGACTAGAATTCTTACAAGCAGAAGTACAAATGGTTCCATCCACATATATAAGCCTTGACGAGAAAGATAGTGAAAAAATGCAAAGACTAATTGATAATTTAGAAGATCTTGATGATGTGATGAATGTGTATCACAACTGGGAAGAGTAAAATTAAAGAATAATTGCGTTTTGGCGTTGTTGAACTACACATCGAAAATCCTCAGCGTACAAAGAGTACGCCTCCGGTTTTCTCGTTTGTTCGCCTAGCCAAAAGCACAATTCTTCTTTAATTTAAAATATAGTAGAATAAAAGGGGGAAAACTTATGAAGAAAAAAGGAATATTAATTACAATTATTGTAATACTAGTTTTACTAATTTTAGCAGGAGGAGCTTTTGCTTATGTATATTTTGCTACGGATTTATTAAAAACAGATAAAGAATTATTTGCAAAATATTTTGTACGAATAGGTGATGAAGAAAAGGGAATGTCTCCTACTAGTTTAACAGAATATGAAAACAAAAAATTAAGCACGCCATATACCAATAATGGCACTTTTACCGTAAATAGTAATCTTTTAACCGATGCTTCTACGGATTTAACAATGCAAGTAGTAGAAGGTCTTATGAATTATGGAAATAATACCAATATTTCATTTTCAGGAAAAGTAGATAATCCTAATAAAAAAGTAGAAGAAAATATCACAATTAATTACACCGATACAGTGAATCTACCATTTACTTACAAACAAGTAGGTGATGTATATGGAATTCAATCAGACATTCTATCTCCAAGTTATATCTCGGTAGAAAATAACAATTTACAAGAGTTATTCCAAAAATTAGGAACAACAGATGTCACGAATATTCCAAACAAAATAGAAGCACAAGAAGCTCAATCTTTGCAATTTACAGCTGAAGAATTAACATATATTAGTACACAATACATCATGCCAATGTTTGAAGGATTATCGGAAGAGAAATTTTCAAAAACAGAAAACGCAGATGGCTCTAACAGCTATACATTAACAATTACAAACATAGAATTGAGAGATATTCTTGTAACAATGCTACAAACCTTAAAAAATGATACCATGATGCTTACAAAAATAAATAGCATACTGGCAGAAATGTATCAAGAAAATGATATGACAGTAACAGCAGAAAATATACAAGAATTAATAGATTCTTTAACTTCAGCAGATATTACTGAAGAGATGAACATTGCGATTACTGTAACACAAAATGATGGAAAAACGAATAAAGTAGATATAAAAGTAGACGACGTAACAATAGAAATGTTAATGGAACAAACCGATTCTAATATTGTTTATACAATAAATTTAGCACAACAAGGAAATATAATTCTTACGATACAAATTAGATATGAAGGAATTACAACAAATACAGTAAAAGAAATCTTTAATATTACAATTAATGTTCCAGATTCTACAAATACTATTTATACTTTTGAAAACACATTGAATTTCGGAGGTACAGTAGAAATAGCAGATTTTGATACAAACAATAGTGTTCTTATTAATGATTACTCAGAGGAACAACTACAATTTTTAATTTTACAAATTGCGTATATCATAGAACAAACAAATACTAGCCAAATGACACAAATAGGTTTCCCAATAGAATTAGGAAATCCAATGATTATGTGGATATATGGTCCTATTGAAGGACTAAATAATGGAACAACAGTTACAGATAATCCTTAGCATAAATGTTAAATGTTAATTCATTTAACACAATAGTGAATTGAAAATAAATATAATAAAAAATAGTTCTAAAATGCAAAAATACAGCATATATATTTAATATATATGTTGTATTTTTTATTTTTTCAACAATTATTATATATAAATGAGTTACAGTTTACAGCTATATTAATATCGAGAAGAAGCATGTATTTTTTCGTTTTATTTCCGGCCCCCCAACATCGTACAAACTGTAACAGCTTCGCTTAACAGTTTGTAAACTTGTCGGTCCCCACCTTAAGCACGGAAATCAAAAAGAAAAAATACATGCTTCTTCTCTAAAAAACTAAGCTGTGAATTGTAACTCAAAGGAGAAGACAAAATGAATAGTGTACAAGAGGTATTAGAATATTTTCCAAGTGAAATAAAGAAGCAATTACAAAAGTTACAAGATAAGATAAATAAAGTAGAAGAAATTCGTTTACGTACCAATAGAAACATATTACTAAAATTAGGACAAGAAGAGTACAGGATAGAATATAAAGTTAGCACACAAGAAATTTTAGAAATATTACAACGAATATGTGATAACTCTATTTATACCTACCAATCACAAATTTGCAATGGATACATAACCATAAAAGGGCGGACATAGGGTAGGCATTACAGGAAATGTTGTTCTAAAAGAAGGACAGGTTATTAACATATCCTATATTTATAGTTTGAATTTTAGAATGGCAAGGCAAGTACTTGATTGCAGCAACATGCTATTACCATACATATTAAATGTAAGAGAAAATAACATATACAATACGATTCTTATTTCGCCACCAGGTAGAGGAAAAACAACATTGCTTCGTGATAGTATTCGAAAAATAAGTAATGGCATACCAGAATATGGTTTTAGAGGAATAACGGTAGGAGTGGTGGACGAAAGAGGCGAAATTGCAGCCATGTATAAAGGAATTCCGCAAAATGATTTAGGAGAAAGAACAGATATTTTGGATAATGTTTCAAAAGATGTAGGAATGAAAATGCTAGTACGATCAATGAATCCTAAAGTAATTACTGCAGACGAGATTGGGACCAAAGAAGATGTGGAAGCAATCAATTATGCAGTGACCTCTGGTGTAAAAGGGATTTTTACGGCACATGGTAGCAGTTTAGAAGATATTACATTAAATCCGATTTTAAGTAAGCTATATCATTTAAAGATAATTGAGAGAATCCTTCTAATAGAGGAAGATAGAAGAATAAAGCTAATCTATTGTGACAAAGATGAGATAAATGCTAAAAAATTAGCATAACAATAGCAAAAACTATAATGGAAAAGGGGGAATCTTAAATGTTTTTTATCAAAGTATTTATTTTATTATTCATTTTTTTAGGAAGTTTGCAAGCTGGAAAAATCATTGCAAAAAAATATTCCAATCGAGTAATTGAATTAAAAGAAATGAAAAATGCACTAAACATGTTTTTAACTAAAATTAAATTTACCTATGAATCTGTACCAGAAAGTTTTCAAGAAATAGGCAATAATATTGGTGGAAATGTAGGTAAGATATTTAGAACCGCTTCTGAAAATATGAAAGAAAAATCGGCAGGGGAAGCTTGGGAAGAAACCATAGAAAAAGTAGAAACCAGCTTAACTGAGGAGGACAAAGGAATTATAAAAAATTTAGGAAGAATGCTCGGAAAGACCGATTTAGAAGGACAAGTTAGTGAAATAAAACTAGTACAAGATTTTTTAAATACACAAATTGAACTAGCAGAAAAAGAAAAACAAAAAAATGAAAAATTATATAAAACGCTAGGTGGAGTAGTAGGACTTGCCATTGTAATTATTTTAGTCTAAAGATAAGGAAGGAAATTTATATGGATATCGATTTATTATTCAAAATTGCAGCAATAGGTATTTTAGTAGCAGTTCTTCATCAAGTATTAGTAAGAGCTGGAAGGGAAGATCAAGCAATGATGACCACACTTGCAGGCTTAGTAATTGTACTTACTCTAGTAATTAAAGAAATTAGTACTTTATTTGACTCTGTAAGAACCATGTTCGGATTGTGAGAATGAACTTTATGGAAACAAATGAGAAAAAGGGGTCTGTCCCCAATTTCTCAGAAGAAGGGAATTATAACATGGATATTGTAAAAATTATTGGCATAGGGCTAATAGCTTTAATCATCATTATCATTGTACGACAATATAAACCAGAATTTACGTTATATGTTTCTTTACTTGCTGGAGCTTTGATCCTCTTCTTTATGATGGACAAGATAGGAGGAATCATCAACTTACTTACCACGTTATCCAATAAAACAGCAATCAATAATGAGTTTTTGACATTATTAATCAAAATTACAGGAATCACATTTTTAACAGAATTCGCGGTAAGTATATGCAAAGATACGGGAGAATCTGCAATCGCTAGTAAAATAGATATGGGTGGAAAAGTAATTATTGTATCTATGTCGATACCAATTATATCTAGTTTATTAGAAACGGTAGTAGAAATATTGCCCTAATGAGAAGTGAGAGGTGGGAAGTGGGAAGTGGGATGTGAGAGGTAAAATGAAAAAAATATTTTTTATCTTAATACTATTGGTATGCTTTATTCCTAATATCGTATATGCCTCTAACGAGGCATTAAGTCAAGATGACATCATAGAATCTCAACAAGAAAGCCTAGACATCAATTCATTCATAAAAGAAGCGGATAAGTATACCAAAGATGTTTATGAAGATATTGATATGGGAGAATTGTTTTCCTCGGCTATCTCTGGAGAAATAGATAATGAAACAATTTTCAGAAGCATATTAAATGCATTGCGGGGGAGAAGTAATAGATAGCATCACTGTTTTAGCAAGTATATTAGTGATAATTGTTATTCATAGCATATTAAAAAGTTTAAGTGAAGGACTAGAAAACAAAGGAATTGCTCAAATTACATACTATGTACAATATATTCTTATCGTGACACTAATTATGACAAATTTTGTACAAATACTAGATATTGTGAAAGATTCAATCCAAAGTCTAGTAGGATTTATGAATTCATTAATCCCAATACTAATAACACTTATGATTACAACAGGAAGCATTGTTTCAGCAAATTTAATACAACCGATAATACTATTTCTAATAACATTTATAGGAAATTTCATAGTAGGGGTAATAATTCCATTGGTATTAATATCTACAGCACTTGGTGTAATATCAAAGGTATCAGATCGAATACAAGTAGACAAGTTATCTAAATTCTTTAAAACAAGTGTTGTTTGGATACTGGGAGTGGTCCTTACAATATTTGTGGGGGTAGTATCTGTAGAAGGCTCCTTGAGTAGCAGTGTGGATGGAATTACCGCTAAAACAGCAAAAGCTGCTGTGTCGAGTTTTATTCCTGTAGTAGGAAAAATCTTAGGGGATGCTGTTGATACAGTAATTGGTTGTAGTTCTATTCTAAAAAATGCAACTGGCATTGTAGGAGTTATTATTTTAATTGGAATAGCAATCATGCCGATTATAAAATTAACTGTTTTGATGGCAATTTATTATTTGGGTGCGGCTTTATGCCAGCCTATTGCAGATGATAAAATAATTAAACTATTAGATCAAATGGGAGATACTTTTAAAACACTTTTAGCAATTATGTGTAGTGTATCGGTAATGTTCATTATTGGAACAACATTGGTAATCAATATATCCAATAGTGGAATGATGTATCGATAAGTACCATTTGGCATAAAAGGAGGCGGTAACAATTGAATGGATAAGTGATTGGGCAGGAGGAATAATTATAGCGGTAATAATTGGCACAGTGATTGAAATGATACTTCCGGAGGGAAATAGTAAGAAATATATTAAAGTAGTAATTGGAGTATATGTATTATTCACTATAGTATCTCCAGTGATTACTAAAAATACAAGAAAAACAGTACAAGTATCTGATATTCTAGATTTAGATAAATACATAGAAGAAACAGAAGAATCGATGAAAGTACAAAATACCATTCAAGATAATAATCAAAGTAGTATTTTAGAAGTGTATTCTTCTGGTATTAAGGATGATATGAAAGCGAAAATTGAAGCAAAAGGGTATAAGGTAAATGATATTGCTATTGAAGTAGCAAATGATGAAAGCTATAGCATCACTTCTATTGTAGTGGAAGTTGAAGAGATAGATTCAGAAAGCGAAGAAGAAACTAATACACAAGCAGAGGAAAACATTACTAGCAATAAAGTAGAAGAAGTAGAAAGTGTAAATAAGGTAGAAGTTAGTATTACGGAAAAGAATGCAAATACAAATTCAGAAGAAAGTAAAGATAATAAAAATAAATTGCCAAATAGTAAGAAAAAGGAATTAAAAGAATATCTTAGTGGAGTATATGAGGTACAGGAAGAAAGTATAACGATAAATTAATTATGTTTCAAACAATTTGTGTATTAAGAAAGAAATGTGGTTTATAGGTAGAGCCTTAAAAAAACCTAAATAAGAACGAAAGGAAAAATGCATATGCTTAAGGATAAGTTAAAAAATATTTTTAGCAAACAAGAAGGAGAACCCAATAAAAAGAAAATAGAAAATATAGTTGTTTTTATTATCATACTGGTAATAACTATTATTGTAATCAATGTAATATGGAATGGCGATGGAGAGAACAACAATGACCAAACAACAGATTCAAATAAAAAATTAGCGGATGCTACGCCAAATGTAACAGCAAATGGCGATTCAGTAATAGATACCAAGGATGAATTAACTACAAAGCTAGAATCCATTTTATCCAAAATAAACGGAGTTGGAAATGTAGCGGTAATGGTTACCTATTCTGAAACGAGCCAAACAGTACCAATATATAACGAGGAAAGTACAGAAGAAAACACAGAAGAAACCGATAGCGAAGGTGGAACAAGAAAAATAACACAATCCGATACTAGAAAAGAAGTGGTTTATGAAGAAAAGGATGGAAGTTCAACCGTAATTACACAAAGCATAATAAGTCCAAAAATAGAGGGAGCAATTATAACAGCAGAAGGAGCAGCTGATGCTACAGTAAAAACCAACATTATTCAAGCGGTAGAGGCAGTTACTGGCTTAGCAACTCATAAAATTCAAGTATTTCAAATGTCTCCCTAATTGGGGACAGGCTTTTTTTTCTGAATTTCCCTAAAAGGTGCCTGTCCCCATTTAGGAAAAAATAAAGAAAGGAATGAAGTGGTATGAAAACATTAAAGAAAAATCAAATTGTAGTTTTTGTAATAGGTCTTATGGTAATTGCTGCAGGTTATTTGAATTTTACAAATACGGAAAGGAATAATGCATTGGAAACAAGTAGTCAAACACAGGAAGCGAATACTTTAGAAATTGCAGGAATTGGTGATGCAAAATTAGTAAGTGCTAATACGGCAGAAAGTAATACAATTGAATCTAATAATAGTATAGCCGGAGCAGAAAAGGTAATAGAGGAGGAAAACGAAAATAATAATGAGAAAGAAGCGGATAATGAAACTTCTGTTGCTGAAAACACAATTGGAACAGATACTCAGATAATAGATACCAATGCAGAAACAATATCAACTGATGAGTATTTTACAACTTCAAGATTAGAGAGAAATACTATGTATTCACAGCAGATAGAAAACTATCAAGAGATATTAAGTAATACAAATGTAAGTGATACACAAAAAAAGATTGCGCAAGAAGAAATAACAAGAATAAATAAGGAACAAAATGCTATTATGATTGCAGAAAATTTAATAAAAACAAAAGGAATTGAGGATTTAGTTATTTTTGTGAATGAAGAAAGCATTAATGTAATTGTAAAAGGAGATGCATTAGAGAAAGAGGAAATTGCACAAATACAAAATATTGTGACAAGGGAGCTAGAAGCAAATATAGAGAATGTACATATTATGAATAAATAGTAAGAACAAAAAAATTACAACTAAAATGTTGTAATTTTTTTATTTATTGGTATAATAGTATAAGTGAAAATTTAAATTATATAAATGTATAATACGGTATTGCCTCGTAATAGATACTCTGACTATTATGAGAAAATGTATTAAGCATATAGTTTACTTAAGAAAGGACGATGTAAAAATGTTAAAAAAAGTTGCTATTTTAGCAAATGGTGGAGATGTTTCTGGTTTTAACGCAGTTATTAGAGCAATAATAAAAACTGCTGAAAATAAAGATATAGAATGTTATGGCTTTATAGATGGATTTAGAGGTTTGCTAAAAAATAACATCATAAGACTAGGTACAAGTTCAACTGGTAATGCAGTAGGAATATTACCAAAAGGTGGCTCTATTATAGGTTCATCAACAAATGCAAATGTTTTTAATTATCCAGTAGAAGAAAATGGAGAAATTGTATATAAAGACTTATCAGATATATGTGTAGAAAATATAAAAAAAGATGAAATTGATTGTTTGTTTACATTAGGTGGAGATGGTACACAAAAATCAGCTAGGGATTTATCTTTAAAAGGTATAAATGTAATAGGAGTACCAAAAACAATAGATAATGACGTGGCTTGTACAGAGATTACATTTGGATACAATACAGCAGTATCTGTTGCCACAGAAGCAATTGATAGACTACATTCTACAGGCGAAACACATCACAGAATTATGGTATTAGAAGTAATGGGAAGATATGCAGGTTGGATAGCATTAGAATCCGCAATAGCGGGGGGAGCAGATGTTGCTCTAATTCCAGAGATTCCTTACGATATAAATAGTGCTGCACAAAAAGTTATAAATAGAAAGAAAAGAGGAAAAGAATTTAGTGTAGTAGTTGTTGCAGAAGGTGCAAAACCAAAAGGAGGAGACATCGTAATTAAAAACGTTAGACATAATGGTTTAGGGGTAGATAATACTAAACTTGGAGGAATTGGAGAAAAAGTAGCAAAACAATTAGAAGAGTTAACTGGACTAGAAGCAAGATGTACCGTCCTTGGGTATATGCAAAGAGGGGGCACGCCAACTGCATTTGATAGAGTACTTTCTACTAAATATGGTTCGAAAGCAATGGAACTTGCATTAGAGGGAAAATTTAATGTGTTGACTGTAATAAAAGATGGAAGATTAAATTCAGTGCCTTTGGAAGATGTTGTTGGAAATAATAAAGTGATTGGGGCTGTATCTGGTAATACAGCAGAAAGCAATATTAGAAAAGTTAGCATGGATGATGAGTTGGTTAAGACCGCTAGATATATTGGAATTAATTTAGGAGATTAATAAGATTTGCGCAAAAGAAGTGCATCCTCAATTGCGCAAGGAAAGGAGAATTTTATGCTAGACTTTAAGAATATAATAGCAAATAAACTAAAAGAAGTAACAAAGATTGACACAATAGAAAAATATATAGAAGTACCTACCAATAGTGAAATGGGAGATTATTCTCTTCCATGTTTTAAGCTTGCAAAAGAAATGAAAAAAGCACCTCAAACAATAGCATTAGAAATAAAAGAAAAACTTAAAATTAGTGAAAACTTTTTTTCTAAAATAGAAGTAGTAAATGGTTATCTGAATTTCTTTGTAAACAATACAAAAATAGCAGAAACAGTTTTAAATGAGATAAACGAGAAAAAAGAAAAATATGGAAGTAGTACTATTGGCAATGGAAAAAATATTGTAATAGATTATTCTTCTCCAAATATTGCAAAACCATTTCATATAGGGCATTTAAGAACAACATTAATTGGAAATTCTTTATATAGAATTTATCAATACTTAGGATATCATACAATAGGAGTGAATCATTTAGGAGATTATGGTACACAATTCGGGAAAATGATAGAAGCCTATAAAATGTGGGGAAATGAATATAATCTATCAGAGGATCCTATTAACAAAATGGTAGATATGTACGTAAGAATAAATGATTTATGCAAAAAAGATGAAAGCGTTCTAGAAAGATGTAGAGAAAATTTTAGACTACTCGAAAATGGAGATGAATACTGTACTAGTTTATGGAATAAATTTAAAGACTTAAGTATGGTAGAGTTTAACAAAATATATGACGTATTAGATGTGAAATTCGATTCTTATAATGGAGAAGCCTTTTATGCAGATAAGACTGATGAAGTAATAGATATTCTTACTAAAAAGGGGAAGTTAACAGAATCACAAGGGGCGAAAGTAGTTGATTTAGAGGATGTAGGAATTAGTACGCCTTGTATTATTCAAAAAGCAAATGGCTCTACTATTTATGCTACAAGAGATTTAGCGGCAATAATGTATAGGGCGAGAACCTATGACTTTTATAAATGCTTATATGTAGTAGCTTATGAACAAAATTTGCATTTTAAACAAATATTTGAAGTAGCAAAATATCTTGTAGATGAAAAATATGTGAAAGGATTAGAACATGTAGCGTTTGGAATGGTTAGTCTTCCATCAGGTAGAATGTCGACTAGACTTGGAAATGTAGTTAAAATAGAAGATTTACTTAATGAAACAATTGAAAAAGCTAAAGAAATAATTGAAGAAAAGAATCCAGAGTTAGAAGACAAAGAAAATATTGCAAAAAAAATTGGAATTGGTGCTATTATATTTAATACTTTATCCACAAGCAATATTAAAGATCAAATTTTTGATTGGAAGACTGCACTTAATTTTAATGGGGAGACAGGACCATATTTGCAATATATGTACGTACGTACAAATAGTATTTTAGAAAAAGTAGGTGGGGTTCCAGATTTTTCAGAAGTAGATGTATCAAAATTGTTAGATAATGCTTCAATAAATTTAATAAAAGCTATTTACTCATTTGGAACAACAGTTGAGCAAGCAGCTGATAAAAATGAGCCATATATTATATCAAGATATTTAATAAATTTAGCACAATTATTCAGTAATTTCTATAATGAAAATAAAATTATAGGAGAAGATGAAGAAACACAAAAAGCAAGAGTATATTTAACATATTGTGTTAATATAGTATTAAAAACAGGAGCCAGCCTTTTAGGAATGCAAATGCCAAATAAAATGTGATAAATGATTTGGAGTAAAAAAATGAAATTTGTTAAAGAACACAAGAAAGATTTTATAATATTCATATTTATTTTTATGCTATCCTTAATAATGTGCAGTGCTTTTTTGCAACCACATTATGCACATGACACTTATAAAATAATTAAAGATGGATTAACCTCATATTCATATGAAAGATTTATACAAGATGCAAGGCCATTTACTGCAATAATTACCATTTTGGCTGAT
>CALXVO010000018.1 GCA_944392065.1 uncultured Clostridia bacterium
TCTTTCTTGCTTAAGATATTCTTTGAATGTCTAACATACTAGACAAACAAGTTTGTCTGTATGGCAGGGCTATTGCTCCACACCCCTTTTCATAAAAATACTGCATCGTATTTTTATACTTTATCCTAAATTTGCTACTCGCAATTTTAGAATAAAAAAATCAGTCATCTATTTAGCATTTCTGCCATAACAACTGATTTTATATATGCAAATGTATGTATCTATGAAAAAGCACTTGCATTTGCATATAATTTAGTAAAGTCAAAGCCTGTATAATCTCGCTGTTCAAAGTTAGCTTTATTATTCTTTTTGATGTGTGATTCGTTATTATAATTATTTTTATTTTTTATATTATATTTTATATCTTTATTACTTTCGCCAATAGTATATGGTTTATTTTGACTATACCTATTGTTCATTTGGACAATAGGTATTATTTGTCTTTGTTCTATTTCTTTACTTTCTTTTTTATATTTTAAATTCACTTGGATATATTTCTTATTTTTTAATGAACTTATTATTTTTGAAACTCTATTTGTACTCACTTTTACAATACTCGCT
The DNA here is from genome assembly GCA_944392065.1 of uncultured Clostridia bacterium. Lineage (GTDB taxonomy): Bacteria > Bacillota > Clostridia > TANB77 > CAG-508 > CALXVA01. Next base: position 562 of record CALXVO010000018.1, read on the forward strand.
AAATACCCATTACTTGCAAAACAACTTCCTGTTTCATCACTTAAATATAAAATCATAGATAATATAACCTTTTCTTTATCTGTCAATTTCTCATCCAGTAGAATCTCTGCTGGAATCCATAGTCCTTTTATTTTCTGCATTTTCATATCCTCCTTTCGCTTCACATTTGGTTTTGTGGTATTTTTAATTTCATTTAATAAATCTACATTACTCAAAAAAATAAAGCCTTAAATTTTTATATTTAAAGCTTTGTTTTTTATCATTTAAATTCTTGTATCCACTCATTTATCTTATGCTTGTCCGATGTATCAATCAAATATCGCAATCCCCTGGATACGAAAACGTTACTTCTTTGAATCTGCCTAGGATTGCGCCTGCTAATATTACTGTAGAACGCATTTGGTGCATTAGATGCTCTGGTATCTCTCTTTTTGTTATATTTTTTGAGTCTATTTCTATTTTATTTTTATTCTTTTTGACTTTACACCCTAAAAATTTTAGTATCTCTTGAGTAATTTTGGTATCTCTTATGTCTGGTACATTATATAATTTTGTTGTTCCTGAGTTTAAGATTGTAGATGCTAGTATTGGTAATGATGCATTTTTTGAACCTGATACCGATACTTCTCCTTCTAATCTTTTACCACCTTCTATTATGTAACTTGGCATTTTATTCATTCCTTTCATGCTTAAATTTTTACAAAAATGTTATTAGCTTTTTTAAGTTAAATTATTTTTGTTTTTATTCTGCTATATTTTATGTTCTCTTAACATAAAAGGTGAATATTGGATGTTTGCAATAAAATGCAGGAGTGTCCCAAATGTTTAAGAACTTGGACAAAAGGGAGTAGTCCCTTTTGTCCAAGTTCTTATTTACTTACCACTTTACTACTAATTTATTTACTTTGGCATTGATATAATGCTCAAGTTTGTCCATAAACACTTCCGGCTTTATCTCTTTTTTTGCTACCATATCTAATCCCTTTTCCCAGCTTGCTGTAAGTTTTGGATTAAGCATGTCTGGCATAGAATTATTTACCACATCGTAGATTACCTCTCCTTTTTTGGTTGGCGTTATAATTTGTGTTTTTGTATTAATTGCAATATATCCTATTCTCTCTAATTTTTTCATTATTTCTGCTCTTGTAGCACTAGTTCCAATTCCAGCTCCTTTTATTTGCTCTCTTAATTCTTCGTCCTCTATTAATTTACCTGCATTTTCCATCGCTAAGATAATGGAACCAGAATTGTACCTTGTTGGTGGATTTGTTTCAGAAGTTTTTATTTCGAAATTTACTACTTCGATTTCTTGTCCCTTTTTTAGAGAATTTAAGATTTCTAAGTTAGATTCATCGCTACTATTCTCTTTTATATTTGTATTATTTCCAAGATTGTTTTCCAAATATTTATTTAGATTTTCTGCATTATTTTTAATGCTATCTTCTGTATCTTTATCTGCAATATTCGCCGATTCTATAGCGATGTTATCCACATTTTGTGCATTTAGTGTTATTTCTCTTTCAGTATTGTTTGTATTTGTGTTTACATTTTCTTCAATATTTCGTCCGCTTCTCGTGTTTTGGTTATTTTCCTTTTCATCTCCGGCCTTTCTTTCTTTCAAAATATCTAAATAACCAGATTTTACACATACTTTTCCACTCGCATTAAATTCTTCATTTTCCACATTAATTTTTACTGATATTTTATTAAATTCTGCTGGCGGATAAAAGATTGCTAAAAATCGTTTCACAATTACTTTATATACTTGTTTTTGTAATTCTGGTAATTTATCATAATTATCATATCCTTGTCCTGTTGGAATAATTGCATAATGGTCTGTTATCTTACTATCATTTACATACTTTGTTTTTGTTAAATCTGTTTTGTACTTTTCTGCTACCATTTGTTTTATATATCCTTGCACTTCGCTGTCATTATATCCTTTTGCAATTCCATTTAAGTTCTTTGAAATCACTTTTGCAATTGCAGTGGAAAGTACTCTTGCATCTGTTCTAGGATATGTTACTAACTTTTTCTCATATAAATTTTGAATAATTTCAAGTGTTTCATCAGGTTTTATTTTAAATCGTTTAGTACATTCATTTTGTATTTCTGCTAAATTAAATAAAAGTGGTGCATTTTCCTTTGTTTTACTCTTTTTTACTTCTGTTATAATGGCCTTTTTTCCTTGCAAATAAAGAATAAAATCTTTGGCATCCTTTTCTTTTTTGAAACCAGATTCATTGTATAATTTTGGTGATTCAAATAAGTTCGATTTTTCATTTACTTTCCATTCTGCTTTTAAAGAAGAAGCTTCCTTACCAAATTCTCCAATTACTTTATAATAAGGTATTTTCACAAAATTTCGAATTTCTCTTTCACGAGATACAATCATTCCAAGTACGCAGGTCATAACTCTGCCCACAGAAATAGATATTTTATCTTCCTCTAAATCCTTTGCCACTCTTCTACCATAGATGATTGATAATAATCTTGAAAAATTAATTCCGATTAAATAATCTTCTTTGGCTCTCAAATACGCTGAATCGGATAAGCTATCATATTCAGATAAATCTTTTGCTTCTTCAATTCCTCTTTTTATCTCTTCTTCTGTTTGAGAATCAATCCATACTCTTTTTCGATTTGACTTTTTAATGCCGATTTGGTTTTCAACCAATCGAAATATATATTCTCCTTCACGTCCAGAGTCTGTTGCAACATAAACAGAATCCACATCTTCTCTTGCCAGTAGATTCTTTACCACATTATATTGTTTTTGTACATTTGGTATCACTTCATATTTATACTCTTTAGGCATAAAAGGAAGAGTATCTAATCTCCAAAATTTTAGTTTTTCATCATATACCTCTGGATATGACATTGTAACTAAGTGTCCTACACACCATGTTACAATCCAATTTTCGGATTCTAAATACCCATCTTTTCTTGTACCATTTATTTTAAGTACTTTTGCAAATTCCATGGCAACAGAAGGTTTTTCTGTAATTAGTATCTTCTTTGCCATTTTTCCTCTACTCTCTATGATTTATAAGTTTCTTCTTGTTTGTAGTTCCATGTTATGCATTCGTTTATCTAAGTAGTCCCACGTGGTAGATATATTTTCTATTCAAAACTTGTAGAAGATAAAATATATCTACCAGCAAGATGGGACGGATTCTTAATACTAAAATAATAAATTACTCAAAATAAACTATATCCATTTTCGAAGTAAATTCTCCATTTCCATAAGCATATACAATATATAACTCTCCATTTGGTCCTAGGAAATATGCTCCCGCATTTTCTACAGTATAAATATCGCTACTCAAATCTCTTATATATACTTGAGTATATCCCATATTTTGAAGAGCCTCGTCCTCTTTGCTTGCGTCTGTAGCAACTTGTATTATCTTTTCATTTACTTCATCTTCATTAAGTTTTTTTAATGTAATTAGATCTAATAATGATGCTTGTTCATGTGTATTTAAATTATAATTATATGTTTGAATTATTATTCTTTGTGCAGAATTACCTTCTTTAAGTGTAGATCTTATTACTACTGATAATATATCATTATTTACATATGCAGTATAATCAATACTATAAATAGTCTTTATTGTATTATTTTGACTTTGTAATACTTCATTTGCTTTATTCACAAAAATTTCTTGTGTATTTTGATTAAATGTATTTGATAGCTCACTACTTATATTAATTACGGGAATATGTATGTTAATTTCATAGTTATCGGTATCTTCATCAATATCGTATGCTGAATATACAATTTCCCTCGTACTGTCTACTTTATGTATGCCAGTTGTATCATATCCACCTAAGCTTAGTGTATTTGTAAATAAATTGTTAAAATTGGTTTTTACTTCTTCTTGACTTAGCTCTTCTACTATATTTTGGTTTCTGTCATCTTCAATGTTTAACCCTCCATGGTTTTCGTCTATAAACTGAGCATAAACACCTGCTATTATTGCACATACACAACATATACTAATTAAAATATATAATATCTTTGGATTTTTCATTTTCTATTCCTTTCACAAGTATCATCTTAATTCAACTATTAATATTATTTTAATTTATACAATTTCCTATGCTTATAGTATACAACATGAGTACATAAATTTCAATTATTCTGAGTAAGTATATATTAAAAAATTTTGATATCTTTCATATGAGAATCCATTTTCTTCTAATTCTTTTCTAATTTTTTTCTCATTTTCTGGTTTAAACAAATTATTTTCTTCAACAACATATACCATGTCTTTGTCTATTTCATATATTAAGAAGTGATATCGTCCAACTCTAATTACTTCTATTTCTCCTCCTATATAACGAAGGAATTTCTTATCGTTCATAAACTCATATGGTGACATTTTTTTGGCCAACAGCAAATAAATATATTGTTGCATTGCATCTGTTTCCATATATATTTCTTTATTTGGATATTCTTGTTCTAAATATTCTATTAGTGGAATAAAATCCGTATTATATGCAAAATTTACTTTTTCATTAATATTCTTAAAATAGTAAACTTCAAAAATAACAAATACAATACACGATGCTATTACAATGCAATTTCCTAGCATTTTTCTTCTCTCATATATCCATACAGTAGCTTCAGTAGCAAATACTAAAAGCATTATATATAAAGGATTTAATTTGTATGTTAGCAAATCATAAAAAAATAGTACACATACAGATACTGTTATAAATTGTATAAGAAATACTGTTTTTAAATTAAATTCTTTCTTTTTTATTGTTTTAATGCTCTCTCTTATAACTAAAACAAATCCCCAAATAACAAACGGAATAAGAATATAATAAATAGTTCCAAACTCTTTAAGAGTATGAGCTTCTTTATTGGAAGAAAAAAGTAAAAACCAATAATTATTTCTATTTCCTATATTCAGATTGTACAATACATTATCAAACCCTATTTCTGAAATTCTATATCTAAATAATTGAGGAATTGTAACAAATCCAATTTTTATTGTTCCTATTTCAAAATAATTCACTACCTGGAATAAAATAAGTGGGATTGCCAAAGCCAATATTGGAATTATTGTAATTAATATTTGCTTTATTGTAATTCTTTTTACATATAGCAAATAAATACACAAAACAATAAAAAATACAGGAAGCATAATATATGAAAGAGCATATGTATATAATGTTAATCCCCAACATATTCCTGCAGCAATATAATGCCAGTCTTTTTTTGCATTTAGAAAAACATATACAGATACTAGCATAAATGAAGCAAGTAAATTACAATCTAAGCCCCATCTAGATTGCATTATGTGCCATGGACATATGGTAATAAAAAAAGCCAATATTAATGCAAATTTTTTTCCTATATATTTTTTGGTAAGTGAATAAGCTAAAATAATAGTAAGTATACTAAATATTACAGCAGGCAATCTTACAACAAATACAGAAAATCCGAAAACTCTAATTAACAAGCTTGCTATTGCTGCATACATTACACTTTGGCCTCCCCAAAAGTTAATTAAATAAACTGGGTTTTCATTTAAATATCTATCTGTTCCATACTCAGCCATGCAATAAGCATCATACATCATTCCTGCTTCATCTTGATCTATTCCATCTGGAAATTCTTCTAAAAATAATATTCTACTTAATATAGCTATTAGTAATATTATTGCAAATGTTATATTATATTTATCCTTAACTATTTGCTTCAATTTTTCCAATTTTCTCTCTCCTTTTCTTCTGCTTCTTCTATAATCTATCATTAATTTTATTTTTCTGCAATAAGGATTCTTATTATTTTTTATTCTTAGAAATTATATGTTCATTATAGAATTTACATAATTTTTATTGACTTTAGGCCTGTTTTGAGTTATCATATAATATGTATAAAAATGCAAATAAAGGAGATTAAATAGATGTTATGTTCAGACTGTAAGAAAAATAATGCAGTTGTTTTTGTTAATAAGAAAGATAATGATGGAAAAAATACTCTAGAAGGATATTGCTACGATTGTGCAAAGAAAAGAGGCATTAATCCTATTGATAGTTTAATGAAACAGGCAAATCTTTCAGAGGAAGATTTAAATAATATGACTCAGCAATTTGAGTCAATGTTTAAAGATATGTCTGACGGTATGGATTTTTCAAATGTTAATGAAGAAAGTGAAGAATATAATCCTAATAATATTGATGGTGGAATGCAGTTTGGTGCTATTCCTTTAGGTTCTATTTTTTCAAATATGTTTGGAGCTTCAAACGAAGGAAATAATTCTAATACAGAATCTTCTTCTGGCAAGAAAAAGGTCAAAGTAGATAAAAAAAGTAATAAGAGAAAAAAAGCTTTAGATACATTTGGCACAAATTTAACTCAGAAAGCCAAAAATAATCAGTTAGATGCAGTAATAGGTAGAGATAAAGAAATACAAAGAATTATCCAGATACTTAATAGACGTTCCAAAAATAATCCTTGCTTAATTGGTGAGCCTGGGGTTGGTAAAACCGCAATCGCTCAAGGTTTAGCTATTAAAATTGCAAATGGTAAGGTTCCTGCAAAACTTCTTAATAAAGAAGTGTATCTATTAGATATGACTGCTGTAATTGCTGGTACACAGTTTAGAGGTCAATTTGAAGCCAGAATGAAATCTATTATTGATGAATGCAAATCATTAGGAAATATTATATTAGTAATTGATGAAATTCACAATATAATTGGTGCAGGTGATGCAGAACATTCTATGAATGCTGCAAATATATTAAAGCCTTCTCTTGCAAATGGGGAGATTCAATTAGTTGGTACAACAACTCTTAAGGAATATAGAAAATATATAGAAAAAGATACTGCATTAGAAAGAAGATTTCAGCCCGTTATAGTTGCCGAGCCTTCTGTAACTGATAGTATTGGCATTCTTGATGGCATAAAAAAATATTATGAAGATTATCATAAAGTAAAAATTTCTACTGATGTAATTAAGCAGACTGTTATTATGTCTGAAAAATATATTCATGATAGATTTTTGCCAGATAAAGCCATAGATATTTTAGATGAAGCATGCTCTAGAATAAACTTAGACAATAAAGAATTATATGAATTAGAAGTATTAAAAAACGAGCTTGCAAAAGTTCAGGAGGAAAAAGAAGAAGCAGCACAAGCCGATTCTACAGAGGACTATCAGAAAGCTGCTGAACTAAAAACAAAAGAATGTGCTTTAACTGAGAAAATAGATGATTTATCAAATAAAATGGAATTAAAAAATCTAACAGTTCAAGATATTGCAGAGGTTATAGAAAGTTGGACAAAAATTCCTGTTAAGAAAATAACCGAAGCCGAAACTCAGAAACTATTAAACTTGGAAAATAATCTTCATAAAAGAATAGTGGGTCAAAATGAGGCTGTTGAGGCCGTATCTCGTGCTATAAGAAGAAATAGAGCAGGACTAAAGAGTACTAAAAGACCACCTTCATTCATATTTGTAGGTCCTACTGGTGTTGGTAAAACTGAGCTTGCTAAATCTTTAGCTTACGAAATGTTTGGAAACGAAGATTCAATAATTAGAATAGATATGTCTGAGTATATGGAAAGTCATTCTACCTCTAAGCTTATTGGTTCTCCTCCAGGATATGTAGGATATGATGATGCTGGTCAACTCACTGAAAAAGTAAAAAGAAATCCATATTCAATTGTTCTCTTAGATGAGATTGAAAAAGCTCATCCAGATGTGTTTAATATATTACTTCAGGTACTTGATGATGGAAGGCTTACAGATGCACAGGGAAATACAGTAAGTTTTGAAAACACCATAATCATTATGACATCCAACGCAGGTTCTAATTTAAACACTAATTCCATTGGATTTGGTGGAGGACAAGTGAATAATAATGCCATAATGAATGCATTAAAAGATACCTTTAGACCTGAATTCTTAAACAGAGTAGATGAAATTGTTATATTTAACCAGTTATTACCTGATGAATTAATGCAAATAGTTGATTTAATGCTAGATGATACTAGAAAATCTTTATTAGAAAAAGATATAAAATTAGAAATATCTGATGATGCTAAAAAGTATTTATTGGAAAAGGGAACAGATATAAAGTATGGTGCTCGTCCATTAAGAAGAGCTATACAAAGATATTTAGAGGATGAACTTTCAGATATGATTTTACGTTCAGAGTTAAATAATGGTAACATTATTAATGTTACTATAAAAGATAATAATTTAAATTTTGAAGTAAAATAAAGGAGCAAATATATGTTAAAAAATATACCAAATGCACTAACAATTGTAAGATTTATATTAATACCATTTATAGTATATTATATTCTTACTAGCCAATATATAGCTGGATTTATAGTTTTGACTATTTCTGGTTTAACTGATGTGCTAGACGGAACCATTGCTAGGAAATTTAATTTTATAACTAATTTTGGAAAGCTTATTGATCCACTTGCAGACAAGGCTACACAGATAGCTGTGCTTGCATCACTTACCTTTAAAGGAATAGTTCCTTTATGGATTTTAATGATAGTATTTATAAAAGAAATATTAATGGTATCAGGTGCATCTTTCCTTTATGGAAAAAAATTAGTAGTATCAAGTAGGTGGTATGGAAAACTTGCAACAGTTTTATTCTATGTTGCAATAGTATGTTCTTTATTTATAGAATATTGGAACACTTCTATAAATCCATCATCCCCATTATTTGGATTTGATGACTACATATATTATCTAGCAATATTCACTACAGTTTTCTCTTTAATAATGTACTTTAGGCAATTTTATCAACAAGGTTATTTAAAGAAGGAAAATTTAAAAATAGATGAGTAAATTTAACAATTTTTGAGCAATTGGGGACGTACTCATTTTGTGCAAGTATGGTTTGGATTTTATAATCTAAGGAGTAATAAAAATATATATACTCCTTAGAATTAATTAGAATTTGCACTTGCACAAAATGAGTACGTCCCCAATTGCTCATTCGTAATCTTCTAAAAATTCTATTAAATTTGTGTTTCCTATTATTTCCACACCAGCTTTTAAATTAGCTATATCTTCTTCTGGCAAATATTGTGTCAATATTTCAGTATCTTCCTTTAAAGTCTTTACTCCATATTCATCTTTAGTATAAATTCCTATCACTCCATTATGATCTTGAACAAAATAATGTTCACCACAGTTTCCTTTTTCGCTCTTATATAGAATTATCTGTGTAGGAGAGTATTCTTCTAATTTCCAATTGCTAAAAACTTCCCTTACTTCTTCCTCTGTTTTACTTACTAATTCTTCTGGAATGTCTTCTGTTTCTCTAATTAAATGATCACAAGCTTCGTAATACGTTTTTTTTATTAGAATGGCATTTGAAGATATATTTGTATCTATGGCAGAGGTTTCTAAGGTATTGTTGTAATTTTGTTGTAATAAATTTGTTTTATTATCTTCAGAGTCTGCTAATTCTTTTCCGCTCAATAAATCTATATCTTCTGTTTGATTATTATTTGAAGAGTATATGGCAAGTCCTACTCCTAATGCTATACCTATAATAATCGTTATTATTACACAAATTATCCACTTTTTACTCATTTTTAATCTCATTCCTTTCTTAAGGCACAAATTAGTTGGAAAAGAATTAAACTTTTGAGCAGTCAAAGCGAGTTTAAAATTTATGAGGCGTACTATGTGTATGCTGATTAAATTTTAAACGAAGTTTGACAACGTCAAAATTGTAATTATTTTTTTGGCCTTATCACATTCCTCTCTAAGTAATTTTTTCAAATGCTAAACCTTGTACATTCTCTATTTTTTAATTTAATATTAGTATGATATTTTTTTGTAAAATTATACAATTTTTCTTAAAAGTTATGTTCTTTCATCTCATATTTATAACATCAAGAATAAAATTTTCAATATGCAAAACTAGAAGGACTTCATTCTTTATTATGTTTAATTATCAAACATTTTATTTATTTTTATCCCATTCGTTGAATAAGTTAGTTCAATTTCTCCATTTTTATCCGTTCGATATATATTATTTGTGTATATACTAATTCTATCTAGCACTTCACTATTTGGATGCCCAAAATTATTATTTTCTCCCACTCCAATAAATACTATTTTGGGTTTTACAAGTTCTAAAAATTTGACAGTGCTTGAAGTTTTTGACCCATGATGTGCCACTTTTAATATATTGGCATTCAATTTATCTGTATTCTTATATAGTTCATAAAGTCTATTTTCTGCAATCTCTTCTATATCACCTGTGAATAACATCTTTAAACCCAATGAGTTAAAACGTGCTACGATAGAATTATTATTTAAAATATTATCATTAATTAGCTTTTCTTCTGGAAATAAAATCTCTAAATATGAATATTTATCCACTTGTATATAATCTCCTTTTTCTACTACTATAACATTTATCTTTTTATTTTTTACTACTTTCTTAAATTTTGTTAGATTATCCGATTCTTTTCCTTGTTTTGGTATAATTATATTTTTTACTCTTAAGTTTTGGATTACAGTAAAAAGCCCACCTATATGATCACTATCAAAATGTGAAATTAACATATAATCTATTTTTGTTACTCTTCTATCTAATAAATATGGAAGAAGTGTACTCTCCCCTACATCAAAATTTCCAAATTCGCTACCTCCTCCATCTATTAAAATATTTTTGTTTGAAGGTGTTTTTATCAATGTGCAATCCCCTTGTCCAACATCTACAAAATATATCTTTAGAGTTTTAGGAGTTATGTTAATGGCTGCGCAACTAAAAATAATTATGATTATACCAATACATAAAATAAGTTTATGAGATTTCTTCAAAATAATAATGCACTTATTGATTATTCTTTTTGTATGATTTAATTTTAATATGGAAAATAGCAAAAAATAATAAATTATGCATTCTATTATATATGGTGTTTTTATGTATATATTAGAACATGGTATTAATGAAGATATCTCCGCTATTTTTAGTAATAAGGATAATAAGAAATTCAATAATGTTCCTAAAAATTGTGCAAGTGGAATAAAAATAATTGAAATAAAATATACTATGAATCCAAATATAGTTACTATTTCCATAATTGGAGCTGCTAAAATATTAGAAATCCAAAACGTGAATGATATAGTACTAAAACTATAGGCCATTATAGGAATAATTATAAAATTTGCTGAAAGCGTTATACTAAAAGAGTTTACTATATATTTTATGATTTTACGACTTATACTACTCATTGTTTTTTGTTGTTCATTATCTTTATATTGGTTTAATTTTGTATTTGACTCTATAATCTTTATTTTTCTATTCTCTATATTTTCTTCATTTTTATCAATTTCTTTTTCAAGAGTGGTATTATCTGCAAAATTTATTTTACCTTTTGTAATTTTACTCAAAATATAATACAATTTATCTGCTGTTTTATCTCCTAATAGCACTATTCCTATAGTTCCACCATAAGAAAGCAAAAAGCCCACATCTATAATAGCATATGGATTAGATACTATTATAATAAATGATGATATTCCCAAATTATTTATTGTATCTGCTTTTCTATATGTGATACTTGCCAATAATACCAATATTCCCATAATACAGGCTCTCATAACAGATGCGGTAAAACCTGTTAGTGCCATAAAAAATATTAAAACACCTATAGTAAATATTTTGGCAAATTTTCTATTTGTCTTTCCTAGGAGTATGGAAAGAGCATTAACTATATAAGTAATATGCGATCCTGAAACTGCAAGCATATGTGTTAAATTGCTTTTTTTAAAATTATCTTCTGTTTGCTCCGATATTGCCTCCCTATCGCCTACTAAAATTCCTATGCATAGAGCTGCTTCTTCTTCATTTAATACTTTATTAATGTTTTCTTTCATATTACTCTGTATGGAATTGATAATATTGCTAAGTCCATCAATTTTGTTATTTCTCAAGACTTTGTATTTGTTGGCAGTTACTGTACCATATATCTTCTTACTTTTTAAATAATTCCTATAGTCAAAGCCTTTGTAATTTCTTGCAACATTTGGTTTCTCAAATTCCCCTATAATTTCTATTTCATCTCCAAATTTTGGCATTTCTTCTTGTAAACTATTTTTTTTAATATCTAGAATTAATTTTGTATTTTCATATTTATCATCATTGTTTATTTCTTCTACTTTAATTGTATATATATATTTATAATCTTTATCTGCTGGCTCTGAAATAACAATAGCTTTTATATGTATCTCACCAAAAACTTCAGAATATTTTTGTTCATAGTTTTTATTTAAAAGTCTTATGTGCATACATCCAATTAGCAAAATGCACAGGAAAACTAGCCATCTTTTATTTATATTGTGTAGGCATATAATTATACAAATAATGAATATAACTAAACACAAAAAGACTATACTTATTTGTAAGTATAGCCCAATTAATATTCCTATAATATACATACATGAGGCAATACAAATTGGTCTTTTTATATTTGCTCATCCTTTCTATTGCCCCCAAATCAATATTTTTATTATATAGTTTCTTTGCTATTAGGCAAGGTTAATTTACCTTAGCCACGCTAATTAGCAAAGCAATTTGCTACAATAATGCGTCAAAAGTCTTGCTTTTGCAACACATAATTATCTTATAAAACTCTCCTTGCTGTGCAGAATCTAGTATTATAATACTCTCCTGGAAGTAAGCTATTTATTTTAACGCAATATCCAGAACCCGAAGACGCATGAATAAAATTACCATCTCCTATGTAAATGCCACAATGTCCTATTTCATCCATTGTTTCATAATCCAAGAAAAAGACTAAATCTCCCACCTGTAAATTATTTAAAATACTCGATTTAGAAGATTTATCTGCATTAACTGTTTTTCCAAGCTTTGCTTGTGCTTGTGCTCCATGCCTCATGGATATATCAAAATGATCAAACACATACATAGTAAATCCAGAGCAATCAAATCCAGATGGACTTGCACCACCGTATACATAAGGAACTCCTAAAAATTCTTTAGCATATTCTACAACTTGACTTGCTATAGAAGTATTATTAGACGAATTTGAGGTAGAAGTATTTACTACCTCTGCCTCTTCTTTCTCATTTGTTTTATCTTGTGTATCGTTTGTTCTATTTACACTGCCTCTATTTGTAACAGTAGTTTGGTTTTCTGATAAAAGCTCTTTTGATACATATGCATTTCCTTGACTTGTTTCTACTTCATACCAATCTCCAGATTCTCCTACTACTGTTAGAGCTGTATTTTGCTCAACTCTCATAATAACATTTGAACTTGTATTTGGTTCTTGTCTTATGTTTACAAAATCAGTTGTATACATTGTTCTTTCTGTAAAATCTGATGTACTATCATCATTTGTATTTGTGCTATCATCGTTTTGATTATCTTTTGCATCTGTATTGTTATCTGTATTGTCATCAGAATTGTTATCTCCAGAGTTATTATTTGATGTATCTATTGTTAACGTCTCTGTTCTTACCCATCCTGAAATAGTATCTGTCTGAATATATGCCCATCCATTTATTTGATTTATTACAGTAACTTTTGTATTATCTTTTAAATTATCTATAATACTTCCATTTATCAAAGGAACTATTCTAACTTGTGAGCTATTATTTGTTGTGGCAGCTATAAGTTCGTTTGTATCATTGTTGGTTTGAGAATCTGTTTCGTTATTAGATTGGTTCACATCATTTGTTTGAGTTGTACCATCTGAATTTATTTCACTATTGTCATCTGCATTAGTATCATTTGCGTTATTGATCGTATTATTTTCGCTACTATTTGTAACATTTGTTGTACTATTATCATTTTCACTATCTACTATTCTTACATATTCTTTGCTAATATATCCAGTATAATCCCCATATTGTACTTGATACCAATCTCCTTCTTCTCCTAATACCTCACACTCCTGTCCTTGAGATATTTGTGCTACAATATTTGAATCAGTTGAAGCTGCTTCTCTTAAATTTAATGTTTCGGTTGTTATTTCTACAGTTGTTGCTTTAGTGATATTTGTATATATAAATATTATAGCAACAATCAACAATGTCATGTATAATACTTTCTTTAATATTCTCATTGTCATTCCTCCTAAAATACGCTTATAGTATATAATCAATCACATAAAAAGTCAAGAAAAAATAGCAGGAGTTTTGCAATTTCTTGCAAGCCCCCTGCTTATATGTTTTGGCGGAGAATATAACAAATTAATTACTTATTGCTTCGTAATCTTGTTTTTTCCTCCGTCCCAAAAACAAGATTATTCAATAACTTCTGAAACAACACCTGAACCTACAGTTCTACCACCTTCACGAATAGCGAATCTTAGTCCTTTTTCAATAGCTATTGGTGTGATAAGTTCAACTGTCATATCTATGTT
>CALXVO010000019.1 GCA_944392065.1 uncultured Clostridia bacterium
GGGCGCAATAGGGCTCGAACCTATGACCTCCTGCTTGTAAGGCAGATGCTCTCCCAGCTGAGCTATGCGCCCATTTCTTTCGACTTTCTAAGTATACTAAATTTTTTTCTATTTGTCAAGGACTTTTTTAAATTATTTTACTTATTTTGTGTTACTCTTCAGCATAGAATTTTATTTTACATCTATGTCTTAGTAGTATGTATATTTAGAAAATTTTTAAAGTACCGCTTAAGCGACCAAACGAGCTTTGTAAAAGCGAGTGCGATTTGGAGCAAACGAGTGGCCTTAAAAGATTTTATTTTTTAAAATCGCTAATTTGTTTGCGACAGCAAGGTACAAAAAAGTTTGTAAAATATACATACTACTAGACATATACTACAAATTTACGCTGAATAGTAATGTTTATTTTAACTCTTCTATTGCTCTTTGTAGTTGTAAATCGTTTTCGTCAGTAAGTTCTGTTATATCCTCTGGTAATTCTACTGTAATGTTTGGTTCTATTCCTACTTCGTTTATTTTATTCCTATTTGGAGTACAATATTCTGCCGTAGTTATTTTTAATCCACTTCCATCAGATAATGTATATAAAGTTTGAATAATTCCTTTACCATATGTTTTTGTTCCAATTATTGTAGCCTTATTATAATCTTTTAATGCTCCTGCAAATATCTCTGAAGCACTAGCAGAAGTTCCATTTACCAAAACAACCATTGGTATATCTATTATAGGCGTCTCTTTTGATTCTGTTATTATTTCTTTTCCATTTTTATCAGTTTCAATTAATAATGTACTACCCTTATCACATATCATTTCTAGCATATCTATTGCTTCATCAACTACGCCACCACCATTTCCACGTATATCTATTATTAGAGATGTAGCACCTTGAGCTTTTAACGTTTCATAATTTTCTTTAAATTCCTTAGCTACTCCTCCATCAAAATCTAAGACTTGTATATATGCAATATTGTCTTCTAACATTCTTGAATTCACATGGCTTACTTCTATTCTTTTTCTTTCCACTTCTACCTCAAATGTCTCATCTTCTCTTGTAATTTCTAGTTTTACCTTTGTGCCTTCCTCTCCTTTAATTTTATTAGATATACTATCTATATTATCTACTGTTACTTCTTCTCCCTCTACTTTAGATATAATATCTCCTTCTTTTATCCCTACTTTCTCTGCTGGAGAGCCTTCCATTGGTTCTACAACAGTTATTGTTCCTTCTTCGTAATTAACAATCATGTAAATTCCTATACCAACATAATTTCCCATTGCAGTATCATATTCTTCACTCATTTCTTCTGGAGTATAGTATACTGTATATTGATCTCCTACACCTAGTACATAACCCTTAATTGCCATTTCCAACATTTTTTCATCATCTAATTCTCCAATATAACCTTTTTCTAACATTGTTCTAATCGATGCTAAGGTTTTTTCTATCCCTGTAGTTCCATCTCCTGAAGCTATACTGGTAATACTTGTTAATGATGTGAATCTTTCGCTAACAATTATTGTTGTTATCAAAGATGACAATAATGCTGTAATTATTATAAGCATTACTATTCTATAAATCTTTTGTCCTCTACCTTTTTCCATTTTCATCGTTTCCTTTCAATCTTTTACTTTACGCTATTCTTAAATATATATATGCCATTGTCAAAATCATGATTCTTGAACTATTATCATTTTTGTAATATTACTTATTTATTGTTACCATTTAGTGTAGAATTTAATTTTACATCTATGTCTTAGTAGTATGTATATTTAGAAAATTTTTGAAGTACCGCTTAAGCGACCAAACGAGCTTTGTAAAAGCGAGTGCGATTTGGAGCAAACGAGTGGCCTTAAAAAATTTTATTTTTTAAGGTCGCTAATTTGTTTGCGACAGCAAGGTACAAAAAAATTTGAGAAATATACATACTACTAAGACAAATTTACACTGAATAGTAAATATTTATTAGTATTTTTAATAATTTAAATGTATCTTTTAATGTATTCTCCTGTCTTTACTATTTTTATACTAGGAATATTCAATTCCCATTAAATATGATGTGATTTTCTTTCTTTTTCTTTAGAAAGAAAATCACTATCACACAGTATATTATGGGATTTTAACATAATTTAACGGATTAGTAAAATTTCCATTTACCCTGACCTCAAAGTGCAAATGTGGTCCTGTTGAATTTCCTGTAGAACCAACAGCCATTATTATATCTCCTTGTTTAACTTCACTTCCAACTGTTGTTAAAACTTCATTTCCATGTCCATATAAAGTCACGATTCCATCGCCATGATTTACCATTACACAATTTCCGTATCCGCCTAGCCACCCCGCATATGTAACTATGCCATCTGCTGCTGCTACAACCGGCGTGCCTAATGGTGCATTTCCAATATCAATACCAGTATGTTGTTTTGCCACTCCTTGTATTGGATGCTCTCTTACCCCATATCCTGATGTTATTACTGTTCCGCTAATTGCCACAGGCCATAGCATTTGTCCTCCTGTATATTGGATATTGGCATCTATATTATTATTTGCAGCAAATATCTGTGCTTCTATCTGAGCCTGTTCTTGTTTATATGCTGTTATTTG
This sequence comes from uncultured Clostridia bacterium, assembly GCA_944392065.1. Classification (GTDB taxonomy): domain Bacteria; phylum Bacillota; class Clostridia; order TANB77; family CAG-508; genus CALXVA01. The sequence continues at coordinate 2,603 of CALXVO010000019.1, forward strand.
CTCTTGTAATTGTTTTTCATCTTCCGACAAATCATTTATGTAACTTTGTTGCAATGTTTTCATATTACTTAACACTATGGATGTTTGCTCACTTTTTGCCTTTATGATTTTTATTTCAGCTTGTTCATTTTCAAGTTTTTGCTTTGTTGTTTCTATATTATCTTTCTCTTCTTGTACTTGTTTTATTAATACATTATCGTATTCTACAACTTCTTCTATTATGTAATACCTTGATATAAAATCTACTATGTTTTCAGATTTCAGCAAAACATCTAAATATTGAATTTCACCTGTTTCATATATGGCTACTAGTCTTTTAGTTAGCATATTTCTTTTTTCTTCATAGTTTTGTGATGCTATTTCTAGCTTTTCAGTAGCATCATCAATAGAAGTTTGTAGAGCCTTCATTTTGTTTCCTAATTCTTCTATATCTTTTTCATAGGACATTATTTTGTCTTCTAATTCTTGTATTTTTATCATTGTTGCTGATAATTCATCTTGTACATATTCTAATTCTAAATTTGCTTCTTCAATTTTATTTTCTACATCTTGTTTTTGATCTTCTAGACTTACTTCATTTGTTGCAGTATTTACATTTTCATTTGTTAGAGAATCTTCAGCAAATACAAAAATACTAAAATATTGTAATATCACAACAAGCAATATTATAATTAAAATTTTCTTTTTCATATTTGCCTTCCTTTCTTAAAATAATTGTATCCTTTATTTACAAAGAATATAAATTTGGATGTGTTGTATATTGTAATGGATCCACTCTGCAGTTCAATCCTAGTCCTCCGATATAAACTTCGAAGTGTAAGTGTGGTCCTGTTGAAACCCCTGTATTTCCAGATACAGCTATTTGTTCTCCTCTAGATACTGTGTCTCCCGCACTCACGTTAAATGAACTCAAATGACCATATGCTGTATAATATCCATTACCATGATCTATTTCTATATAATTTCCATATCCACTCATCCAACCTGCACTTACAACTCGTCCATCTGCTGCAGAATACACAGGTGCATAACTAATTGGTATATCTATAGCTCCATGATTAGAAGAAGCTCCTGCTGTTGGAGATGGTCTAGGTCCAAAATATGATGATATGTAATTATAATATGGTGTATTAGAAGATACCGGCCAACTTAATACTCCTTCAAAGCTACCCTCATATTCATATCTATTATCATTTTGTGCACTCTGTCTTTTAGCTTCTTCTATCTGACTTTCAAACTCTTCTATTTGAGCTTGTAATTCTTTTTCTTCTTCCGATAAAGAACTTACTTTTACTTGTTTCGTTGCTTTAGCAGATTCTAAGCTTTCGCTTTTTTGCTCTACTTCTATTTTAGACTCATTAACTTCATTTTTTTCTTTTTCTAGTTGTTGTTTTTTAGCTTCAGTTTCTGCTTGTTTCGACTTTATAGAATCTATAACAGTTTGGTCTGCCTCTGCAATTTCTTCTATTCTATAATAATTAGAAATTAAAGTTGCTATATCTTCTGATCCAAGAAGAGCATCTAAATATGTAGTTTGTCCAGCTTCATACATTGCAACTAATCTTTGAATTAGTAATTCTTCTTTTTCTGCTACTTCCTCTTCTAACTTCTTTATTTCTTCTTCATTTTTTTCAATAGAATTCTCTAGTGAAGATATTTTATTATTTAATTCTTCTATCTCACTTTCATATTCCTCTATTTGTACATTTAGTTCACTAATCTCATCTAAAAGAGAATTTTTTTCTGCTGTAACCTCTTCTTTTTTCTCCTGTGCTGCATCTTTCTGCTCTTCTAAGTCACTTACACTTGTTGCTATTACTTTCACAGAACATATTCCCAAAATAATTAAAGTTAAAAATATGGACAAAATTTTTTTCATCATAAGATTCTCTCCTTTTATATTTATCTTAAATATATTTTTTTGCTTTATATAGTTAATAATATTAAATAAATAATCTTTTTTTAAACCTCTAAATATTTCCTCATTGATATTGCACTACCTATAGCACCTATTCCTATTCCCATTACAATATAAACTGTAAATAACATTGAAAACATATCTGAAAATGTTAGAAAATCATATCCGATTGCAATCATCGTTCCACTGCTCGATATTTTATCAGCTATAAAATTATATGTAAAACCAAGTATTACTACTGTAATAATTGCTGCTATAACACCTATTAAAATACCTTCTACCATGAATGGCCATCTAATAAACCCGTTTGTTGCACCAACATATTTCATAATAGAAATTTCTTTTCTTCTTGCGTGAACTGTAAGCTTTATGGTATTTGCTATAATAAATATTGATATTAGTATTAATAATACTAATATAACTCCAGTTGCTGTTCTAATGCCATTTGCTATATCAATAAGTTTATTAATTGTATCATTTCCAATCGTGATTTTAGCTACATTTTCAAATGTTTCTATTTGCCTTTGTACCTCTTCACTCTTGGTTAAATCTGTTAATGTAATTGAGAATGAAGCTTTAAATGGATTGTCTTCTCCTGAATATGGATCTAGAAGTGAAGAATTTTCTCCAAGCCAAGATTTTACCGTATTTAATGCTTGTTCTTGAGATACATAATCTACTGTATTTATGTATTGTATAGATCTAATGTTTGCTTCTAATTCTTTTTCCTGCTCTTCTGTAGCTTCTGGATTTATGAATATTTGCATTGCTTGAGTTTTTTGTACTTGTTCCATTATATGGTTTACATTTTCTCCAATTAGAAAGAAGATGCCAAATATAAACATCGTAGCACACATAATAATTAGTGATGCTGCTGTTGATTTTTTGTTTTTAAAAAAGTTTCTAAAACCTTCCCCTATTAAATAACCAAATATACTATATCTCACTATCATACCCACCTTTTTTATCGTCTCTTATTATATTACCTTTTTCTATCTGAATAACTCTTTTCTTCATTCTATCTACTATGTCTTTTGCATGTGTTGCAACAACCACAGTGGTTCCTCTAGCATTTATGTCTTTAAGTAAAGTCATAATCTCCCATGCTGTATCTGGATCTAGGTTTCCAGTAGGCTCGTCCGCAATTATCATAGATGGATTGTTTACCAAAGCTCTTGCTAAAGCCACTCTTTGTTGCTCACCTCCAGATAATTCATTAGGATATACTTTTGCTTTATCACTTAAGCCTACCAAAGATAATACCATAGGTACTTGCCTTCTAATATGTTTTGGTGTTGATCTTACTATATACATTGCATATGCAACATTATCATATACAGTTCTATCTGGTAGTAATCTAAAGTCTTGAAATACTACTCCCATACTCCTTCTTAAAAATGGTACTCTTTTTGGTTTTAAAAATGTTGTATCCTTTCCGTTTATAATAATATGACCTGATGTAGGCTCTTCTTCTTTCAATATAAGTTTTATTAAAGTAGACTTTCCTGAGCCAGAGCTACCAACCAAAAAAGCAAATTCCCCTTTATCAATCTTAAAATTTGCATTATGAACAGCCTCTGTACCTGTATCGTATTTTTTACTTACATTTCTAAACTCAATCATACTTTTCTCCTTTTGTCTCTTAATTCACTCCTATATCATAACAATAAAAATAAATATTTGCAATAGTTTTTTACACAAAAAACAACATAAATTTTTCTTTAAAAATAATTTATGCTGTTTTTCCTCAAAATATCTCTTTTTTTCTTTTTGTTAAATGGCATTACTAAATTTTGTAATATCGGCATTGTAGGGAGCGTGTCTTTTGGGGACGAAGTTGTTTTTTCCTCCGTTCCCCAAAATATAAGGTGCCCCCAATTACTCGGAGGCACCTTTTGGGTGCTTGATGTTAAATTCCATACTCAACGCTCCCTCCAATTTCTTGGATGAGACGTTCAGCGGCATAAACCTCTTCGGCCATCTCGATGAAGTTCTTTTGATTAAAGATTGCAGGTTTCCAAAGTCTGGGAACAACTGCTCCTGCAGTATTACCCACACCTATCAGAAAATTGTCACCATCAAAGAATAGTAGGACTTCACATCCCTCTAAGTCTTTGATTTCCTTAGCTTCAAAAATCTTAAGGATTTTTGAAATCCTTGAGATTTCGCTTGCCAATGTGAGGTAAAACTCTTCGGTGAGTTTACCTTCGGAATGGGCTATGGTAATAATTAATGCGTATACATAGGTATTATTATGGACGGTCCATGCAATTTGAGATTCGGTGATTTTGCCTTTGGTTTTGTTTTCCATTTTGACTTAACACCCTTTCTGTATTTTACAGTTTACATAAAAGTAACTTCGTATATTATACCATATCTCTAAATCATTTTCAAGAGCAACTTTTAAGCCAAATTAGTTTAGATAACTAAAAAAGTCCTGTATTACTCTTCCATAATCTTTTCCACAATCGCACTACAATCAATTTTATAATACTTTATTAACTCTTCTGCTTTTCCGCTTCTTCCAAAGCAATCTGGTATACCCATTCTTTCTACCTTCGTTGGATATTCCTCTGCTAATACTTCACATACAGCAGTTCCAAGTCCACCAATTACATTATGGTCTTCCACAGTAATAATTCTTTTTGTTTCTTTGGCACATTTTACAATTAATTCCCTATCGATTGGTTTTATTGTATGCATATCAATTACTCTAACATCTATTCCATTTTCTTTTAATATTTCTTGTGCTTTAAGTGCTTCTGATACGGTTACTCCTGTTGCTATAATGCTGGCATCAGTTCCATCTCCTATTTGAATTCCTTTACCTATTTCAAACTTATCTACAACATCATAAATTATAGGAGTTGCCATCCTACATAATCTTAAATAGACTGGTCCTTTTATTTTTGCTATTTCTCTAACAGCCCATCTTGTTTGAATATCATCCGACGTACACATTACCGTCATATTTGGTAAACCTCTCATCAAGCTTAAATCTTCTAGCATTTGGTGAGTTGCTCCATCTTCTCCTACTGTAATCCCAGCATGTGTCGCACAAATCTTTACATTTAATTGTGGATAGGCAATACTATTTCTAATTTGCTCATATGCTCTTCCAGCTGCAAAAACTGCAAATGTACTTGCGAATGGAATTTTTCCAAATGTAGAAAGTCCAGCAGCAATTCCCATTAGATTTTGTTCTGCAATTCCAACATTAATGAATCTGTCTGGAAATTTTTCTGCAAAAATCTCTGTTTTGGTTGCAGTAGATAAATCTGCATCCAATACTACAATTTCGTTATTTTCTTCTCCTAGTTTTGCAAGTTCTTCTCCATAGCTTTGCCTGGTAGCTATTTTTTTATCTAAATTCATTTTTTCACGTTCCTTTCTAAATTTCTAATTATTTTGTAATCAACTGTTATTATTCTTTTAGTCGGAGCAGTACATGTTTTAAGTTTATGTTGGAGTGCTTAAGGTGGTGACCGACAAGCTCATATATTTAAGAAAATATCATAGCATTGTCTAAATCGGCAATAGCCATATTATATTCCTCTTCACTTGGAGCCTTTCCATGCCATCCGGCTTTATTCTCCATGAAAGAAACTCCTTTACCTTTTATAGTTTTTGCAATGATAATAGATGGTTTTCCTTTTGTTTGCTTTGCGGTAGTAATGGCATCAATAATACTACTAATGTTGTGTCCATCAATATGGATAACATTAAATCCGAAACTCAAGAATTTTTCTGTAATATTATTCATTCCACCTACTTTATCAATTTCTCCATCGATTTGTAAATTATTGTTGTCTAGGATAACGCATAAATTGTCCAATTTATTTTTACTTGCTGACATCGCGGCTTCCCAAATTTGCCCTTCTTCTATTTCTCCATCTCCTAGCAAACAATAAATTTTGCAACCTGCTTTATTCATTTTAGAGGCAATTGCCATTCCTACTGCAGCAGATAGACCTTGTCCTAAGGAACCTGTTGTCATGTCTACTCCTGGAACTTTATTCATATCTGGATGTCCCTGAAGATTACTTCCTATTTTTCGAAATGTTTTTAAATTTTCTTTTTCAAAATACCCCTTCTCTGCAAGAACGCTATATAATGCAGGAGAAGCATGTCCTTTGGAAAGAACTAGTCTATCTCTGTTGGGGTCATTTGGCTTTTCTTCATCAATATTCATTTGATTAAAATAAAGTACCGTTAAAATATCTGCACAAGATAGTGATCCACCTGGATGACCAGATTTTGCACTATATACTTCCTCTATAATACCTTTTCTCACTTGTACTGCTATTTTCTCAAGAGCAGTGACATCTGTAATTTTCATATTATCTCACGTTCCTTTCTTTTTTTCTATTTATTCCACAACCTCATTCACAAGTTCATTTGTAACTTCATTACTGTCTATTATTTCATTACTAATAGCGTTATTTTCTTCTTGTTGTTCTTCATAAACTACTTCCAGTTGGTCAATTAAATCTTGTAAACTTTGGATGTCTTTTCCTATCATTTCAAAATTCATGTTTCCAGTAGATTCTTTTAAATTACCATTTGCTTTTATAATTGCCTCAACTAAATCTTCTACACTATCCGTATTTTCCACTTCGATATCTACTGCATATTTGGATACTAAGTTCTCAAGTGCTTCTGTTATACTGTTTCCAATTGCAAGCTTATTTCCAGAAGCTACAATTACCTTTTTTAATGTAGGGACAGAATCTTCTTCATTTATATATTGCTGAAATATTGGTTCTACATATAAAAGAGTATTGTTAAGTGGAACTATTATCATATTTTTAGTAATTCTTGTTCCAGTAACATTTAATGCATCTAATTCACTTGAAATTTCTGAATCTTGGCTTATTTGAGTATCTAATTGCATTGGGCCTAGAATATTGCTGTCTGATGCAAACTTATATATCGAAAGTTTTGCTACACCTTCTTCATAAGTTCCAACCATATATGAACTTATATTCTGTTTTGAATTAGGTGTAAATGGTAATACTAGTCCTAATTTGCTTTGATTAGAATCCGATGTTTTTACCATTGTATAGTATGGCTCTATATCTACTCCTGTTTTTGTAGTAGCAAGTCCTGTATTATGTGTAGCAATATCCCATACATCATTGCCTCTATATAATACATCTGGTTGTATATCATGGTATCTTTGTATTATGTCTGCCTGTATGCTATACAAAAATTCTGGATACACAAATTGACTACTTATATTGCTTGGTATTTCTTCATCTATAAATAAATCCGGATATATCTTGGAGTACGCACTTGCTATTGGGTCAAATTGATCTGTTATATAAAATTTGATTGTTCCATCATATGCATCAATTAATACTTTTACAGAATTTCTTATATAATTTAATTCTAATTTATTTAAAGTATCTAGTTGTACTGTGGTTCTCTGTGAATATGGATAATTGTTTGATGTTGTATAAGCATCAAGTACCCATATTAGTTTTCCTTCATCATTTACAACCAAGTATGGCTCTTCATCATATAGCAAATATGGCATTAATGTTTTTGCCCTTTCTATTATATTTCTATTAATTAATATTTTACTATCAGTATTAATATTGGCAGAAAGTGCTAGATTCAAATCACCTTCTTTTATTCCTAGTATAAGTCTATCAATAAAGTTTAGGCTCAACCCTGCATCTCCATCATATACATTTTCTGCATTAATTGTGCTTGAAATTGGATAATCAAACTCTTTTCTATTATTGCTATTTGTAACTATATTGTTATTTGTTTGTAAACCGAAATAAATTCTAGGCTCACTAATTATAACACCATCCTCATTTGATGTGTTAAAGCTTTTTTGAATCTTTTCTAGGTTTCCATTTGAATCTGTTCCTGTTGCAGATGTTATAACAATACCATATCCATGAGTGTATTCATAAGTTTGATTATTATATGTTCCATTTGTTGTTGATATTTCTCTTGGGGATATATATACTAATTGTTGTTTTCCATCATTTCTATAACTTGCTATTTTAGCCACATCATAGGTGTAATATCCTTTTTCAGTTTGAATTGTATTCAAATCCTTTAATACTGTATCTTCGTCTATTATTACAATATTGCTTACTGTGTCTTCTAAACTTCTTAAAGTCTCTTCAGTAATTGTTGCCCCTCCATTTTCAATTGTAAATACATTAGTATTTATACCATATGCTTCTTTTGTATAATTTATATTATTTTGTATATTTTCCTTTTCCCTGTCCAATTCATTTGGTGTTACAAATATAAGCTGAAATACTGCCATTATTATTAGAAGTATAATTATATACACAGGAACTACTAATATCCATATTATAACATTTTTTGTTTTTCCTTTATTAAAATTCCTTATTGCCATAAATACAGATAATATAATGATTATTGGTATTATCGCATATCCCCATAATTTTATAGTAACATCCGTTACTCCTGCCCCATATATATAATATGTAGTGTCTTCTTGTAGATTTAAGAATTTATCAAATCCTATATCTTGAATTTTTACGAATACAAATAAAGCAAGGAAAATGGCTAGTATTTTAAGATTTGTAAATAGTTGTTTTAGTAATTTGCTTTTCTTTAAAGTTTCTCTATCTACTCCATCAAAACACAAGTTAAATACTGCTATATAATATATAACTGTGTAAACTGTTAAGCCTACAATTATAAATATAGCATATAGTAAGATTGTTTCTATAAATGGTTTTTGAAACATAAAGTATCCTATATCTAGTCCGAAAACTGGGTCTAATTTTCCAAACAGTGTGCTGTTAGAAAACAACATATATTGGTTTAATATTAATTCTGTTGTAATAGCACTAACTACTATAGATATAATAAATGATATTGATTTGTTTGGAAGTTTTGGCATTATCTTCTTTTCTGACTCAAAAAATGGCTTTAAAGCTTTTTTTATCCTATTATTATTTATGTATATAATTAAAAATAGGATAATAAAATTAATACCAAATGCTATCCCTGTATAGTTCACATTTTGCCAGAATATGCTTAAATACTCTTCTCCAATTTCTTGTATTTCTAGATATTCTCCCCTATAAACTACATATCCTACCACAGCTACGAGTACTATAAATAGCAGTACTATATACATTCTTGTTTTATTTTTTTTAGTCTTTTGTGAGTTTAATCGAGTTCTATTTTGTACATTAGTACTATCATTTTGATTATCCTTTATTGCATCTTTTTCTTCATTTGAGTTTATTCTTTCTTCACTCATAGTATCCTCCCATTTTATTACTATATAGAAAAAATCGTCAGATTTTTATATTTGCAAGGTTAAGTTTTCCTAAGCTGTGCATGTTTGCGAAGTAAAATGCACATATGAGTACCACAAAAGCTTTGCTTTCTGTAATGCATGCTTTGCTTATATTAATGCCTTTACAAAATCTTCACTATTAAAAATCTCCATATCATCTATTTTTTCGCCTACTCCTATAAATTTAACCGGCATCTTATTTTCATTAACTATTCCTATTACTACTCCACCTTTAGCAGTACCATCTAGTTTGGTTAATATTAAGCCTGTTATATCTACTGTTTCCTTAAAAGCCTTTACTTGACTTATTGCATTTTGTCCAGTTGTCGCATCAAGCACCATCAATACTTCTTTTGATGCCTCCGGAAGTTCTTTATCTATAACCTTTTTAATTTTAACAAGTTCATCCATTAAATATTTTTTGTTATGAAGCCTTCCTGCTGTATCGCAAATTAATACATCTGCATCTTTTTCTTTTGTAACCTTTATAGCATCAAATACAACGGATGCAGGATCCACTCCCTCTTCTCTTTTTACTATTTCGCATCCTGCTCTATTTGCCCAAATTTCTAATTGCTCTACTGCTGCTGCTCTAAAAGTATCTGCAGCAGCTATTACTACTTTTTTTCCATCTTGTTTTAATCTGTTTGCCATTTTGCCAATCGATGTGGTCTTTCCTACGCCATTTACTCCAACGACTAATATAACTGATGGTTTAGTCTCTAAATGTAAGCTATTGTCCACGGAATCGAATATTTCCTTTATCTCTTCTCTCAACGTTTGTTTTACAGCTTCTGCATCTTCTATTTTTTCTTTTTTAATTCTATCTCTTAAATTACTAATTATTTTAGTAGAAGTTTCCACTCCAACATCAGACATGATTAGTGCTTCTTCTAATTCCTCTAATAATTCTTCATCTACTTTTCTAAAATTACTAAAAACATTATTTATTTTTTCCTCGAATGAATTTTTTGTTTTACTTAATCCTTGTTTTAATTTATCAAAAAATCCCATGCAATCCTCCTTCATATGTTTTATCAAATTGATTCAAAATATGTATTAATCATAACAGTTTCTATACATTATTTTACAAACAATATTATATTATTTTTAGGAAATTATGTCAATGTTTATTTTTAGTTGGATTTTATGTAAAGTACTTGATTTTTGTTCTTAAAACCTATATAATATTAATATAAAATTCCGAAATGGAGAAGTTGAAAAATGATTTTACGGATCACTTGCTTGGTAGTAGCTCTCTTTTTACTTGGGGATGCTACACTTGAGGTGGCTTTGATGTATAAAAATGACAAAAGCCGCTTCTTACTTTTCGTGCTTATTGTATACATAAGCATGCTTGTAGTATTCGTTAGTGTGGCAATTTACTTGATAATATCCGGTAAATTGTCAAACACCGCTACTATGTAGAATTCATAGTAGCGGTGTTTTTTAATTATTCCATCTGCCATTCCCATTCCAGCTCTTAATATTGGAACAAATGCATAATTGTCTTCATTTAGTTTTCCTATTGTTGTTTTTGCAATTGGTGTTTCTACTTCTTGTTCTTCTGTTACTGCATCTTTCAGTGCTTCGTAACACAGAAACATTGCAATTTCACTAGCAAGTTCTCTAAATTCTTTTGTTCCAGTTTTTTTATTTCTCATAACTCCTACTTTGTGCTCAATAAGTGGGTGTTTTATTTCCTTTGTCATCCTCTTTGCTCTCCTTTCACTATACTTTTTCTTCTACTTTTTCTTCAACCAGAATTTTACTTTTTTCTTCTATCTGTTTGATATTTTCCTCTGTTTCTCTTTCATTTGGTAAAAATAAATTTATTAGAACTCCAACTATTGCCGCCAAACTCATTCCTGAAATTGTAACTGATATATCGCCACTAATAATTGAAATTGTTGCTCCTCCAAGCCCAAGTACTAGCATTGCCGATGCAACAACTACATTTTTAGTTTTTCCAAAATCTACTTTGTTTTCAATTAAAACTTTTAATCCATTAACAGAAATGAAGCCATAAAGAAGTAATGAAACTCCTCCAAGAACTGCATTTGGAATTGTTGATACCAAAGCGGTAAACTTACCTAAAAATCCTAGGCAGATTGCAAAAATTGCCGCCAAGCCAATTACCCATACTGATGCAACTTTGGTCATTCCAACAACGGACGTATTTTCACCATATGTTGTGTTTGCTGGTCCGCCTAATAATCCAGCAACAAAAGTTGCAATACCATCTCCTAATAATGTTTTATCTAATCCTGGTTCTTTTAATAAATCTTTTCCAATAATTGTGCTAAGTGCCATATGATCTCCTGTATGTTCAGCCATTGTTACTATTGCAATCGGTGCTATTGTAAGTATTGCCGAAAAGCTCGGAATGTAGTCTATAAATGGTATTATGAATTGTGGCATACTAAAAAACGCCGCCTCTGCCACTGGTGTAAAATCAACTAGTCCCACAAATATTGCTACGAGATATCCTGCTATTATTCCCAGTAAGAAAGGTATAATTTTTAGAAATCCCCTCCCTCTTACTGCTACAACTGCCGTTACTAAGAATGACACTGCTGCAACTAAAATCGATTTCCATTCAATTTCTGCTCCTGCCGCAAGTCCAACTTGCGAAATTGCTGATGGTGCGAGCCCTAAACCTATAATCATTATCATAGGTCCAATTACAACTGGTGGTAATAATTTATTTATCCAATTCTTTCCTATAAATCTTATAATAGTTGCAACTATTACATAAATAAGTCCTACCACCATAATTCCCGTCAATGCCCCCGATATTCCACCTTTTAAATAAGCTGCTACAACAGGTGCGATAAATGCAAAGGAACTTCCTAAATATACTGGGGATTTACCTTTTGTGCATAAAATGTAAATTAAAGTTCCTATTCCTGATGTTGCTAATGCAACTGGTATTGTTAGTACCGTTTCTCCTGCTTGTGAATTTACTAGAAT
>CALXVO010000020.1 GCA_944392065.1 uncultured Clostridia bacterium
TAAATAAACATAATTTTAGTATAGCCATAGCACAAATAATACACTCTCATCGCCGACATATAATAATATAAGGTCATTACACTATTATATATCTTTGCTCGAACAATATAAAACATCCAAAAGACATCTCATATTACTCTTATTTCAACTAATATCAATCTTATATTAGTATTATGTTCAAAATTTATTTTTTTATACATTTAATTTAGCTTGTTTTTTTTTATTTTTTATAGTATCATAAAATTAGATTTACTTAAGAAAAAATTAGAGAGGAAGGTTTTAGATTATGAGAAATGAAAAATTTGATTTTTATAGTCCAATTAGTTTAAAATCATATAACCTAGATAAAACTATGAGATATCAATTAGACATTTTGGGAAGCTTAGATATTTTTACACGTAGACATAGCGAAAATGTTGCAAACTTAACATGTAGAATTTGCGAATATTTGCATTGTAATAAAACTTTTACCATATATTGCACTATTTGCGCTTATTTGCATGATATAGGAAAACTTTTTATTCCTTTAGAAATTTTGAATAAACCAGACAAACTTACTAACGAAGAATTTGAAATTATGAAAACTCATACTACAAAAGGTTATGAGATGTGCATGAAAGATTTAAATCTTAGGCCATATGCAATAGTTGCCCTTGACCATCACGAAGCATTAAATGGTTCTGGATACCCTAATGGAATAACCAAAATACCAATGGAAGCCCAAATCGTACGTGTAGCAGATGAATATGATGCTATTGTAACCAAAAGACGTTACACTACTCATGTTAATATTTCAGAGACTCTAAAAGATTTAATAAAGGACGCACAACCCGACCCTAAATTCGTAGCTTTAGATTATTTGTCTCAAAATTCTAAAGTAGGAAAAATTAACAAACGTGTTTTAAAGACTTTATTTAAAGTGGTAATAGATGATATTTTATATGAAATTAGCTGTTTATATGAATATCTAGACTATTTAAAAGAAAATATTAAAAGATTAGAACTAATTTGTAAATATGCCGATAAAATGGAAGAAGCAAAAACAGATAAGAAAAAGTCGTATTATAAAGAAGGTATGAGAATGCTTTTTCAAATTGATGAGAATTTTGATAATTATAAACAAGTTTATGAAGATTATAAAAATGCTTTGCAAATTAGAACTGATAGAGTTCAAAAGTTACGTAATGAAATTAGTATTATAAAAAAATTAGAAGTTTGAGAAATTGGGGTCTGTCCCCAATTTCTCAATCTAATCCAAAACTTACTCCCAAAGCGTTATTTATTTTTGATATTACATTTTCATCATCTATATGACCTATTTTTTCTTTTAGTCTGCTTTTATCTATTGTTCTTATTTGCTCAGTCAGAACCACCGAATCAGCCTTTAATCCATTATCTTGTGAACCTATTTCTATATGTGTTGGTAGTTTGTTTTTTCCCATCTGTGATGTAATTGCTGCTGCTATAACTGTTGGACTATGCTTATTTCCGACGTCGTTTTGAATAATTAAAACTGGTCTTATTCCTCCTTGTTCTGAACCAATTACTGGACTTAAATCAGCATAAAACATATCTCCTCTTTTTATTACCATATTCTTCACTCCTATTAGTTGTATATTTGAGGTTTATCTTTTAATATATCTTAAACTTAGTGAGATACAGCATGATTTACATTAAATTAAAATATCATTTAGTATAAAACTTTATCAATTTTTATTCAAATCATTTATCTTTATCTCATTATATAATATGTAAACTACTGTTTTTTCGTTAATATCTTCTATCAATAGTTTTGTTGGTTTTCCTGTATTTTTGCTTATATATAATTTTTTATTTTGTATATACTTATTATTACTTTTCATATTTACTTCTAGAACAATTTCTTCATTTTCTTCTTTTAAGCTTGTATTAGAATTTTCTTTACCATTTTTATAATCTTCTATAAATGACTCTAAACAAAGAAAATTATTTGTAATATATTCATAATTTTCATATATTTTTCTTAAATTTAGTTTAGAATTATTTATGGTAAGACTATTCCCATCGTATATTACTTCTAATCCCTCAATATTCCTTGGTTCTATCACAGTTTGTTTTATTTTGTTCGGACTTATATATTGTTGTAGAATCACATATTTGTTTGTGGTTTTGTTTCCTTCAACTACTACCGATACTTCTGCCTCATAGGAACTAATATTTAAAATATATTCTTCAATTTCCTCAATACTTTTGTTACTCATATTATTGCCAATTTTTAAATTTTTATAATTAAATTTTATAAAAATTATTATAAAAATTAAAATAATTACAATAACTAATGTTATACTAATAATTCTTTTTTTATTTTTTAAATTTTGAAACATTAAAACCTCCATTCGAGCAATTTTATGCTCTAATAAAATTTTCTAATATTAAAGAAAAAGTCGATTTTTCCTATACAAAAAAGTAGGCTAATTTACTTAACCTACTTTCATTTTATTTTATATACTTTTAAAGTATTCACTAAGACATTCTATTAATTCATTCTTATTTCCTATTCTGTTTATTTGATCCCTTAGTTTGCTTGCATCTTTCATATTCTTTATGTAATAACTTAAATGTTTTCGCATTTCTTTTATTGCTACTAATTCTCCCTTTTCTGCTACTGCCAGATTAATATGTTCTATAATTACATCAATCTTTTCTTTATTTGTAATTTTTCTTTGTTCCTTCCCTTCCAAATAATTAATAGTTTCTTCAAATATCCATGGATTTCCTATTGATGCTCTTCCTATCATTATGCCATCTACATTAGTTTCTTTAAACATTTTTTCAGCATCTTCTTTAGACCTAATATCTCCATTTCCTATTACCGGGATATTCACTGCTTTCTTCACTTTTTTTATAATATCCCAATCTGCTTTTCCCGAATAATATTCTTCTCTAGTTCTACCATGTATTGTAATTGCTGATATTCCAGATTTCTCTAGTATTTTTGCGACTTCTACCGCAACTATGCTATTACTATCCCAACCTTTTCTTATTTTTGCTGTTATAGGCACCCTTGACGCCTTAACAACTTCGCTCGCAATTTTCTCTATGAGTTCTAAATTTAAGAGTAACTTACTTCCATCTCCATTTTTTACTATTTTAGGAGCAGGGCATCCCATATTTATATCAACTATTTCTACAAAATTACTAACATAATTTGCTGCATATTTAAGTGCTTCAACATCACTTCCAAATATTTGAGCTGCCACCGGTCTTTGTTCTCCATTTACATTTAATAGAAGTTTTGTTTTTGCATCATTATAGTATAATCCCTTACTACTTACCATTTCTGTATAGCAAAGTCCTGCACCATATTTTTCACATATTAATCTAAATGGCAGGTCTGTTATTCCTGCCATTGGAGCTAATAATATATTATTTCTTAATTCTACATTTCCTATTTTTAATTTTTTTAAATACATTGCTTAAAAACTATAATTCCTTTCAAATCTCTAATCAAATTTTAATACATTTTCTATGCAGGAGTAAAGGCAAGTCGCTTCACTAATATGCACGACCCAAGGTAGCTTAGACTTGTTGTACCCTGAAAAATCGTTAAAAATACTGAATCCTCAATTGAAACTCGGGGACAGATTTAAATCTGTCCCCAGTGTTTTACTGGTCTTAGTAAAAGTCGATTTTTCTTACACAATGAAAATAGCTTTCTGCCTTCTTCCCGAAATATTTATAAGTAAGCCTATCATTATAAAATTACTTAATAGTGAACTTCCTCCATAACTAACAAATGGTAACGGAATACCTGTTATTGGCAAAAGCCCCATAGTCATACCAATATTTTCCACCATGTGAAAGAAAAAAACACCGTGCTATTCCTATTGCTATATATGACCCCAACTCATCTTTAGCAGTTTTAGCAATATATACAGCCTTAGTAATAAGTATTACATATAATATTATAACAATTGATGCAACTATAAAACCCATTTCTTCTGCTATTAAAGCAAATATAAAATCCGTTGTTTTAGGGTATAAAAATCCAAGTTGTGTCTGATTTCCTTTAAATAGCCCCATCCCAAATAATTCTCCTGCTCCAATTGCAAGTTTTGATTGTATTATATTATACCCTGCTCCTCTAGGATCTATATCTGGATTAAGAAATACATCTATTCTTGTTTTTGCGTGTTCTGGTAATACAAAGAAATATAAAAGAGGAACAGCAATAATTATTAATAAAATTGCTCCAATAATATATCTCTTTTTTATTCCTGATACAAACAGTATAAATACCAAAGCCATAGCAAATGCCATGGCTGTTCCATAGTCAGGTTGTTTTATAATTAAAAAAGTAGGAACTGCAAATGTAATTAACACTAATAAAAGTTTTGGTATTCTGCTTATCTCATCTTTGCCATTTTTTTGTATTTTTGTAATTACTAATGCTAACATAAGTATACATATAATTTTGGCGAATTCTGCTGGCTGAAATGAAACTGGTCCTATATTAAACCAACTAGTTGCACCATTAATTGGCTCTGTAAATAATACTGCTATTAAAAGAACTATTATTATTCCATATAATATTGGCGATATTTTAGCTATAAGCTCATAGTCGATAAATATTATAATAATCATTACAGGAATGCTAACTACTAACCATATTATTTGTCTTTGTAACTCTTCATAATTAGAGTTTTGCGTTGCTGATGTTAATGCAATGAGTCCGATTGCAACTAATATGATAGTACATATTAGTATTCCCCATTCTATATTTTTAAGAATTTTCCTCTTCATTATCAACCTCATTCATATTATTATCCTTTAACTCTTGTTGCTTATTTTCCTCTTGGTTATCACCATTTTCTATTTTTTCATTATCTTCTTCACTATTATTTTCCATATTTTGCTTTTTATCCTTGGCTTTACTATTTTTACCTTCTTGAATATCATCATCTTGTTGTTCTTCTTCGTTTGCCACCTCTTCTTTTGCTACTTCTATTTTCTTGTCTGAATGTTCCTCTTTTTTTAATGTTCCCTCTAATTTTCTTGCTTCGTTTCTTATAGTTATTATTGGAATATTAGCATATAAAGCTGGTGCTCCCACAGAGCCGTCTTCTCCTTCTTTATTGGTTAACCTTACATCTATGGCTTTTTCGTCTATGTCTATATATTTCTTTATTACCTCTAGAATTTCTTGTTTCATCATTTCTAAAAAGTCTGCAGATATATTTGCTCTATCTTGAGCTAACACTAAGTGTAACCTTTCTTTTGCGGTACTCTTAGATTCTTCTTTTTCGCTTTTCTTAAATCTTTTAAAAAACTGTGTTATGCTCTTGAACATCTTTTACCTCCAATAGTATTAATGTTTACCTTTTGCGAAAAAACCTTTCATTTTACTAAAAAGACCTTCTTTTCTTCCAGGAACTGTTACATCTATATTCTCTCCTAAAATTCTTCTGGCTATTTCAGTATAAGCTTTTCCTGAAGGTGCCTTTTCTTTTGTAACAACGGGTTCTCCTTTATTGGTTTGAGTTATTATGTATTCATCATCTGGTACTACTCCTATTAAATCAATCGATAATAAATCCACAATATCCTCTACATCCATCATTTCGCCTTTTTTTATCATTGCTGGTCTTATTCTGTTTATTACTAATTCCGGATTTTTTATCTCAGATGCTTCTAATAAACCAATTATCCTATCGGCATCTCTTATTGCGGATATTTCTGCTGTTGTTACTACAATTGCCCTATTTGCTCCTGCAATGGCATTTTTAAAACCTTGCTCAATTCCAGCTGGGCAATCTATTAATATGTATTCAAATTCGTCCTTTAGTTTTCCTATTAGTTCTTTCATTTGTTCTTCATTTATTGCACTTTTATCTCTTGTTTGGGCTGCAGGTAGTAAGAAAAGTTCATTAAACCTTTTATCTTTTATAAGAGCTTGTCTTAATTTGCATTTTTCTTCTACAACATCTACTATGTCGTATACAATTCTGTTTTCTAAGCCCATTACAACATCAAGGTTTCTTAAACCAATATCTGTATCAACCAATGCAACTTTTTTTCCCCTTAGAGCCAAAGCTGCACCTAAGTTAGCAGTTGTAGTTGTCTTTCCTACTCCACCTTTTCCGGATGTTATAACTATAACTTCTCCCATATATTTTCCTCCTTGTAAAATTCAAGCAACTTTTTTCAAGTTGTATTTCGTAATCAATAAAATAAAAATGCACAATTTTAAACATTATTATTATATACGGAAAAGCCCAAAACGTCAATGTTTTAAATAAAAAAAATAAGAATGGTGTTTTTTGCCATTCTTGCTTTTTATTGTATAGGAAAAATCGACTTTTTCTTGATATTTCAGTATTTTTAACGATTTTTCCGTATACAACAAGGTTAGGCTACCTTGGGCCGTCCGAGCAAAGCGAGGACATGTATTTCGCCGTTGCTCCAGAGACTAGCCCTGCGAAATGCCTTTCTTATTGTATAGGAAAAATCGACTCTTTTCTTGATATTTCAGTACTTTAAACGATTTTTCCGTATACAACAAGGTTAAGTTACCTTGGGCCGTGCGTATTTGCGAAGCAAAACGCACATGTGGCGAAGCCACTTTTCTTATTAAGATCCATATTTACTCATATCTTGCTGATAATTTTGAAGTATCTCACTTTCTGTTAGTATTCTATCATATGCTCTAACCGAATAGATAGCTCCTCCTATTAGAGGTCTTCCTCCATTTATTGTATTAAATAATCTTAATCTTGTATTTGGCTCAGCTTCTGGTTTCGGGAAGTTAAGAGTTTTATGATATTGGCCATCAACATAGATATTAGCATTGTTAGTATTTGCATCAAATGTTATAGAAATAAAGATTTTTTTATTCAATATGCTAGTTTCGTCTGTAATATTGTCAAATACATCCCATGTACCATTATTTACATATCTATAACTTAATGTTGAGCCAGAACCAGAATAATTCCATAAGTAGAAGTAATGGCTATCATCTTTTTCTAATGCATATAGATATCCTATGTCAGTAGTGTTATATTGTGCTACGACTTCTATTGTATTACTCGCTGGTATGGTAACATCTCTTACAGCATATGAAGTGTTATCTATAGCAGATAAAGAATTATCCTCATTAATTTTAATGTTATTTAATGTAATATCATTTCCGTTTCCACTTAGGTCTTTCCAAGTGGTAGCTGTATTGCTATGCCCATTTCCCGTATTATTTATTCCGTCATAGAGAAGTAACAATCCATTTGTAACATATCCTTCTAAATCGTCATCCTCTGTGCCAATATTACCCGAACTAGTATCTGCTAATTTTTTATATATTTCATCCGCCCTGCTATTATCAGCCTCATATGTTTGCTTTATTCCTATGATTGTTTCTAGTTGGCTCTTTCTCACTGAATTTGATATTAACAATACTGCTGTAAGAATTAATAGCATACTTATAAGTACTACTGACACATATACTGCCATGGAACCTTTTTCTTCTCCTATTTTATATTTCATCTTTATTCTCATTCCTTTCTCTAGGCACAAATCTGGCAAAAAAAGAATTGAATTTTGAGCAGTTAAAACGAATTTAAAATTTACGAGGCATACTTAGTGCTACGCCAATTAAATTTTAAATGAAGTTTGTGTGCGTCAAAATTGTAATTATTTTTTTGGCCCTTCTCCCTTGTATAAAAATTAATCTAATTCGAGCAGTGCAACTATTGTAAGTACTTATTTAATTTCGATTTTTCTTATTAATTTTATGTTTTAGCATATAATCTCTTATTGTCTACACTAATAATAATTCAATTCTTTTTAATTGTCAATTATTTTTATTTTTTCTTTTTTGAAGAGATTTATTCGAAAATTTCTCTAAATATACATACTACTAAGACGTATACTACAAATTTACGCTGAGTTGTTACGTTTAACACAACTTTTTTTTATTAAAACCATTGATAAGTTTTTA
This sequence comes from uncultured Clostridia bacterium, assembly GCA_944392065.1. Lineage (GTDB taxonomy): Bacteria > Bacillota > Clostridia > TANB77 > CAG-508 > CALXVA01. The sequence continues at coordinate 7,970 of CALXVO010000020.1, forward strand.
AAAAAAATATATAATATATAGTAGTTTTTATTATATATTAGTATTAACGAAAAGCTAACTAACGATTCTTTTTGAAGCTAGATTCGTAAACCAGAAAGGATTTGAACATAAAATGAAATTAAGTGATAAAACTAAAGATATTTTAGAATGGATAGTATGCATATTAATTGCATTTGTTCTTGCATTATTAATCAGATATTATATAGGTACACCAACAATAGTTAAACAATCATCAATGCATCCTACTTTAGAGCAAAACCAAAGACTTATATTAAATAGGTGGAGCAGAACAACTAAAAAAATGCCTGAACGTGGCGATATAATCACGTTTGAGGCTCCAGACAAAAAATATATTGCCCAAAATGAATTTAATAGTAATGATGTTATTGCAAAGTATTCTAATGAACCTACTAATTGGTTTAGCAATTTTGTATTTCATGTATTAGAAATTAGAAAGGAAAGCTATATAAAAAGGGTAATTGGTTTACCTGGAGATCATGTTCAAATTTCTGATGGTAAAGTATATATTAATGGAGAAGAGTTTGATGAACCTTACCTTCAAGATAGTGTAACTACCAATATGGGTAAATATGCATTTTCAGATTTGGTAGTTCCAGACAATTGCGTCTTTGTTTTAGGAGATAATCGAAACTTTTCCACAGACAGTAGAGTTTTTGGCTGTATTCCATTAGAAAAAATCGAAGGTACGGTGTGGATTCGTTTCTGGCCATTGAATTTATTTGGTAAAGTAGAATAATTTAAATTTGATAAAACACGATAAGTTCTTGATATCTGTATTTGACTACTTTTAATTTCATATGGAGGCTTATCTTTTACATCAAAATCAGGTAGGAGTGAAATTTTGAATTTTCGTAATATTATTGGTAATGATGCAATAAAGCAGTTGCTAACTAATTCCATACGTAGTAATAATTTGGTGCATAGTTATCTGTTTGTTGGAACAGATGGTATTGGTAAAAGTCTCTTTGCAAAAGAATTTTCCAAAATGTTTTTATGCTTGGAAGACAATAAAGCATGTAATACTTGTTCCTCTTGTATTAAATTTGAAAGTAACAATCATCCCGATTTCATATTTGTCGATTCTGAAGATGGGAAAAGTATAAAAATAGGACAAATTCGTCTATTACAAGAAAATATCTCAGAAAAACCAATTGTTTCTTCCAAAAAAGTATATATAATTAATAATAGTGACTTAATGACAGTAGAGGCTCAAAATTGTTTGTTAAAAACCTTAGAAGAGCCACCAGAATATGCAATAATTATTTTGCTACTATCTAATGAAAGTAAATTGTTAAACACAATTAAATCAAGATGTACTAAAATTGCTTTTAAAAACCTATCTGATGAAGAATTACTGGAATATGCTAGAAGAAATAATATATATGCTAATCCAAATTTATTGAGCACTTGTAATGGCAGTATTTCCAAATTGATTTCTTTAAAGGATGAAATAGAGCTTTATAAATCTTTAGATACTTTAGCCAATGATTTCTCTACTAAAGATATTATTGATCTTTGGAATGAAGCCGATGTTCTTTATCAATCGAAAGAAAAAATAGTAGATTTACTTGATTATTTTAATATCATTTTTTTGAAAAAATTACGTACTTCAAAAGAGGAAAAATATATAAATTCCATAAAGATAGTAGAAACCACAAAAAAAAGGCTATCTTCTAATGCGAATTACGATATGTGTATTGATAATCTTTTATTAAAAATATGGGAGGAATTTCATGAAGGTTATAATAGGAGTTAGATTTAAGAAACCCGGAAAAGTTTATTTCTTTGATCCTGGTAACTTACATATAAATATAAAGACCAAAGTTATTGTTGAGACTGCTTTAGGAGAATCTCTTGGAGAGGTTGTAGCAAAAAAGAAGCTTTTGCCAAATACTGAGTTTGCTACTCCTTTAAAGAAAATTATTCGTATAGCAAATTATAAAGATATAAAACATTATAATGAAAATAAGAAGCAAGAAGAAGAAGCATTTAAAATTTGTGAAGAAAAAATTAAAAAACTAAAATTAGATATGCATTTAACTGATGTTGAATATAGTTTTGATAATAGCAAATTACTTTTTTATTTTACTGCAGATGGTAGAGTAGATTTTAGAGAATTGGTAAAAGAACTTGCAGCTATTTTTAAAACCAGAATAGAATTAAGACAAATTGGTGTTAGAGATGAGGTAAGACGTATTGGCGGAAATGGAGTTTGTGGTAGAGAACTTTGTTGTTGTTCTTTTTTAAATAATTTTGAGACAGTTTCTATTAAAATGGCAAAAGAACAAAATATGTCTTTAAACCCAACTAAAATATCTGGCAATTGTGGTAGACTTATGTGCTGTTTAAAATATGAACAGGAAGTATACGAAGACAAATTAAAACATTTACCTAAGATTGGTGCAATTGTAAAGACAGAAGATGGAGAAGGTGTTGTAGATTCCATCGAAACTCTAAAAGAGATTGTAAAAGTAAAACTAAAAGATGATAATGATGAGACTTACTTTAAAAAATATAGTGCAAAAGACTTGCAGATTATAAAAAATTCTTCTACTGAAGTAATGGATGACGAAGAGAAAGAAAATATGGAAGAACTTAAGAAGTTGGAAGAATTAGAAAAACAAGATATGGAAACCGATAGCAATGATGTATTTTAATTTTATCATAATTGTAATGATATGTTTTAATGCTATATTTAGGTAATCAATTTAAGGAGGTGAGTTTAAATGACATATAAAATAACAGATAAATGTATTAGCTGTGGAGCTTGTGCAGGAGCTTGCCCAATGCAATGTATCTCTCAAGGAGATGAAAGATATGTAATAGACGAATCTGTTTGTATTGGATGTGGTACTTGTGCCAATGTTTGTCCTATGGGAGCACCAGAGCCAAATGAATAAGAACAATTTCTTAAAATTTTCTTAATTTTTTGTTGCAAAATCTATTATAATATTGTATAATAAAGTAGAATTTTGTCGAAATAAGGAGGATGTTTTATGGAAGAAAAGAAATCTAATGGATTTGCTGTAGCTTCTCTAGTATTAGGTATTGTATCAATCGTATTTAATTTCTTCGGACTTTCACTTCTAGGTTTAATATTAGGTATTGTTGGTATCGTATTAGGTGTTGTAGCAAAAAAGAAAAATCCAACAGGTATGGCAACTGCAGGTCTAGTACTTTCTATAATTGGTACAGTTCTTTGTGCTTTAATATTTATAGCTTGTGCTGCTTGTGTTGGTGCAATTGGAAGCGCTGCAGGAAGCTTATATTAATAAATAATAAATTTTATATTTTTAAGGTAAACAACTTTATTTGTTTACCTAATTTTATTATATAGGAAAAGTCATTAAATTTTTCCTATATAGCAGTACATATATTTTTTACTTGAATGCACTACATGTACTCGCAAGATGAAACAAATTTTATATACTCTAAAGGAAGAGAGAATTTTATGTTACCATATATAACTATTTTTGGCCATGAGGTTGCAACTTATGGACTTATTATTTTCATTGGAATTTTTATTGGCGGGATTATTGCTATTCAATATTTCACAAAATTTCATGCTATTAATAAAGAAGATGTATTCTATGCTATCTTATACGCTGTTATAGGAGTCGGAATAGGTGCTAAGCTTTTATACATTATTACCAATATTCCATTTTTAATAGAAAACTACCACACAATTAATCTTTGGGATACATTACTACAAATGTTTAAAGGTGGATTTGTATTCTATGGTGGTTTACTTGGAGGCATCCTAGGTGTATTTATTTATGCAAAGCAATTTAAAGTTTCCTTTAAATCTTTATTATTAATACTTATCCCAGTAGTTCCATTAATTCATAGTATTGGTAGAATCGGCTGTTTATGTGCAGGTTGCTGTTATGGTATGGAATACCATGGATTTGGCGCTATTACTTTTCATAATTCTATACTTGCACCAAATGGAGTACCCCTTTTCCCAATGCAAATTGTAGAGGCTGTTTGTAATTTGCTGATTTTTATTGCATTAATGGTTACTTATAAAAGATTTTTGGGAACTTATAAAACAATTGGATTATATCTAATTTTATATAGTATTGTTCGATTTGTTTTAGAATTCTTCCGCGGAGATTTGATACGTGGAATCTATTTTAGTTTATCTACTTCACAATGGATTAGTATTGTCCTTTTGACTTTTGGGATACTCCTTTTTTCCAAAAAGTTGGACAAAAGGAACAGACCTAACTGAAACAAAAAAACTTGGACAAAAAGGAGTGTCCCTTTTGTCCAAGTTTTTTTATTCTTTATTACTCATTTCTTCTAGCTTTAATAAATCTTCCCATCTTCTATCTACTTCTTTTTGGAATTCTTCTATCATCCATTCATTTCCTGGTTTAAACATATGTTTAAAACGTTTTTGTGGTTTTAAGAATTCTTCAATTGGAAGTTTTTTAGCAGGTTTATATGTTATTTTATATTTTCCATTTTCTACTTCATATAAAGGCCAATAGCAAGTTTCTACTGCTAATTTATTTATTGTCATCAAATCTTCTGTTGGATATCCCCATCCTCTAGGGCATGGTGATAGTACATTTAGGAAAGTAGGTCCTTCTGTATAGATTGCCTTTTCTGCTTTTTCATATAAATCTTTAAAATTCATATAAGCAGCTGTTTGAGCAACATATGGTAAATGGTGTGCTTCCATAATTTCTGTTAGGTCTTTTCTTGCTTGCATTTTTCCTGGAATAACGCTTCCTGCCGGACTTGTTGTAGTATCTGCAAATTTTGGTGTTGCAGAAGAACGCTGAATACCAGTATTCATATATGCACCATTGTCATAACATACATAAGTCATATCATGGCCTCTTTCCATTGCACCAGATAAGCTTTGAAGTCCTATATCATAAGTTCCACCATCTCCACCAAAAGCAATAAATTTAGTATGTTCGTCTTCTGGTAATTTTCCTTGTTTTTTCATTGATTTATATGCGGCTTCCACGCCAGAACAAGTTGCAGCAGCACATTCAAATGCAGTGTGAATGTAAGAATCTGTCCATGATGTATATGGATAAATAAAACTAGAAACTTCCATACATCCAGTAGCATTTGCAATTACTGCATGGTCTTCTGGTTTTACTGCTCTTAAAATCATTCTTGCAACCGGTGGTGCTCCACAACCTGCACACATTCTATGTCCCGAAGTAAATCTTGATGGCTTTTCTGCCACAACTTCTTTTAAATTATATGCCATAAGTCATTTCTCCTCTCTTATTTATAAGCTTTATTTTTTCTCTTATCATATTATTGAATATGTATTATCAATTTATTTAATTTCTCAATCCTAAATATCTATAAGGATTTTCTATTTTTTCTTTTTTACTATCTTCCATTAAATCTTCAAATACAGATTCAATTTCTTTTGTTGTGGTATCTCTACCACCAATTCCATAAATATAGCTTGATGCTAACACTTTATTTTGATTTTCATACATTGCAGAAGTAACATCTGTATATAAAGCTCCTCCTGCACCATTTAAAGAATCTGCTTTATCAAGTATAGCAACTGCTTTTAAATGAGAAAGTGCTTTTGCAATTTCTTCTGCTGGGAATGGTCTAAATACACGAATTTTAAGTAGTCCTACTTTTATTCCTTTTTCCCTTAAAGAATCTACTACCTCTTTTGTTGTTCCTGCAGTTGAATTCATACAAACAATTGCAATTTCTGCATCTTCTAATTTATATTCTTCAAATAAGCCGTATTTTCTACCTGTCATTTTTTCAAAATCTTTTGAGACATCCAATATAACTTGTTTCGCATTTCTCATTGCTTCTGCTTGCTGATATTTATGTTCAAACAAATATGCTTGCAAATCCATTGGTCCCATTGCTATTGGCTCTTTTTTATTTAATAAATAATGTTTTGGATGATACTCTCCTACAAATTCTTTTACTTTCTCATCTTCTAAAAGTTCTATATTTTCAATCGAGTGAGAAGTAATAAATCCATCTTGGCATACCATTAATGGTAATTGTACTTTTTCATTTTCTGCAATTCTATGTGCCATTAACAAATTATCATAAGCCTCTTGATTCGTTTCTGAAAATAACATAATCCATCCGGCATCTCGTACTCCCATAGCATCTGAATGATCATTATGAATATTTAATGGTCCCGATACTGCTCTATTTACTAAAGACATTACAATAGGAAGTCTCATACCAGATGCAATATATATCATCTCCCACATTAAAGATAGACCATTTGCAGATGTAGCCGTCATCGCTCTAGCTCCAGCTGCCTCTGCTCCAATGCAAGCACTCATGGCACTATGCTCACTCTCAACTGCAACAAATTCTGTATCTACCATACCATTATCCACAAATGTTGAAAAATATTGTGGAATTTCTGTGGATGGTGTAATAGGAAATGCTGCAACAACGTCTGGATTAATTTGTTTCATTGCAGTAGCTGCCGCTTCATTTCCACTTAAACGTTCTCTTATACTCATTTTTATTATTCCTCCTTTTTATCATTACATCTTATCGGCTATTTCAAAATTTGAAAAGAAACGAGTATAGCTAGGCAGAATTTAGCCAAACCCGGAGACGTGCTTATGGCACGTTGAGGATTTTTATCTAAATTTTAACAGCCGTTGTTTGAAAAAGAATTAGTATATCGCTAGGAAAACAAATAAAATTTTTTTGAGATAGTACTGTTGTACATCGAAAAAAAATTTTATGATGTTTTACAACGCAAGATGCTGATTTTTTTCAAACA
>CALXVO010000021.1 GCA_944392065.1 uncultured Clostridia bacterium
TTTAAGATACAATTATATTACCACAATTTACATAAATTGTAAAGAAAAACTCATCGACAAAATTCGACAAGTTAGTAATTGGGTAAATTGGGGACAGGCGTATTTGTCCACTCTTTTCCACAAATACGCCTGTCCCCAATTTACCCAATTTATAATTCGAAATAAAATTCTACTCCATTTTCTTTGTTTATTACGCCATACGCGTTTTGATAATTGTTCATTATTGCTTTAACTAGTGCTAAACCTATTCCAGTTCCCCCATCTGTTCTATTTCTTGAAGAATCTTCTTTATAAAATCTTCCCCAAATTTTATCTATATGTTCTTCATCGATATTATTTCCTGTGTTAAATACCGAAATTCTTGTTTTATCATCTTCTTTATTTTGTTCTATTCTTATTTCTATTTGTTTAATTCCATTTACTTCTTTTGCATGTTTTATAGCATTTGTGAAATAATTTGTTATTACTTGTTCAATGTAAAAATCATCTGCATAAACCATAACTGGATTATTTACTTCAAATTTTATTTCAATATCTTTTTCTTCTATCATAACTTTGCATTTTCTAATAACTTCATTTATTAATTCTACAATGTCAAATTCCTTATTATTAAACTCCCTTTTTCCATATTCTAGTTTCATTAATTCTAATAATTGTTTTACAAGTGTATCCATTTTGTTTGATTCATCTAGTATAACCTCTGCATAAAACTTTCTTGATTCATCATCTGTGTTTACATTTTCTATTAATCCTTCTGCATATCCTTGAATTAATGCAATTGGTGTTTTTAATTCATGTGATACATCTGAAATAAACTGTTTTCTCATCTCATCTATTTTGGATTTTTGCTCTATGTCTTTTTCTAGTTCTGAGTTATTTTCTCTTAGCTGTTTTATGGTTCTTTCAAGCTTATCGGACATTGTGTTAATGTTCTTTCCTAACTCATTTATCTCATCATCTGTATCTACAATTCTATATTTTTGGCTAAAATCAAATTTCGCCATTTTATTCGTTATATCATTTAATTGTAAGATTGGCTCTGTAAATTTTTTAGAAACATATGATGCAATAAATGCAGATATTATTACTATTATAAATCCAATAAATATTAGCACTTTATTAGATATCTGCACGCTTTGCTCTATTGGAACTGCTGGTATTCGTATGTACAAATTATATCCATTGTCTAACATTCCTGAAAGTAAAATATAACTTATATTATTTTCAATATCATTTATTCTTCTTATTTCAACCTTATCATCAGAATATATTAAATTTCTATTACTTTCAAAATTATCACTATCTGTTACCATGTTTATAGTAGAAAAAAAGTCTCTATCAGTACTAAATATTATTATATTTTGATTTGTTTCTATAAATATATCAAAATTGTTATTGAAAGCTATTCTTTTTAATTCCTCTTCAATACTATTATTACTATTATTATTGTAATAATTATTTATCTTGTCATATACTGCCCTTACTGTATTTGTTTTAGAATACATATAAAATGATTCTAAAGCCATGTTATTTATACCTATAAGGCACAATATAATAACAGCAATAATAACACACATGGTAAAAAATAGTTTAAATCTAACTGATTTAAAATTTGTTTTTATTTTCGCCATTTTTAATCACATTCCTTCCTCAAGGCACAAATCTGGTTGGAAAAGAATTGTACTCTTGGCTAGAAAAATTTTATTGAATCTCGGGTACAGATTTAAATCTCTCTCCCAGCGTTTCAATGTTTTTATTTAAAAGGCAAATAGGGTACTACTTTGCGCATATGTAACCTCGTTTTAAATGAAATTTGTGAGCACCAAAATGCAAGTATTTTTGAACCTCCTATTTTACTTCGAATTTATAGCCTATACCTCTTATGGTCTCAATATATTTTCCCTTTTTTCCTAACTTATGTCTAATTTTTTTTATATGACTATCTATTGTTCTTGAATCTCCATAATAGTCATAATTCCATACATTGTTTAAAATTTTGTCTCTAGATAACGCAATATTTGCATTATCTACTAAATATTTTAAAAGTTCATATTCTCTTAGGCTCATTTCTATTTGCTTTCCATCAACTGTTACTGTTCTTCCTTCTGAATCTATTACAATTCCTCCATAATCTCTTAGTTCTTTTTCTTTTGGATTTGTTCTTTTTAATATTGCTTCTACCCTAGCGACTAGAATCTTAGGGCTAAATGGTTTTGATATATATTCATCCACCCCAAGTTCAAATCCGAAAAGTTCGTCTTGTTCTTCTCCTCTTGCAGTAAGCATGATTATTGGAACTTTTGAAGTCTGACGAATTTGGCGAAGTACTGACCAGCCATCTAGTTTTGGCATCATCACATCTAACAGTATTAGATTAATCTTATTTTGATTCTCTTCAAATACTCTTAGAGCATCTTCTCCATCTTCCGCTTCTAAAATGCTATAACCTTTTTGTATTAGAAAATCTTTAATTAATTTTCTCATTCTTGACTCATCATCTACTATAAGAACTGTTGTATCTCCCATTTTAGATATCATTCCTTTCAACACAATTTTTTTTAATTGTGTATTTAATTTTATTAAAACAATTTATATCATTGTGTTTCATTTTATACCTTTATTGTGTCCTTTGTATGAATTTTATCCCCTCACTAAAATTTATCGTGAGGGGTATGTGTTAATTTTCTTTTTCTTCTTGATGAACATATACATTTTGTCCTGGGTATGCAATACTTACTTTTTCTGATTCTAGTATTTTTAGTATATCTTGATTCACTTTTTGTCTAAAATCCAAATACTCTGTATAGTTTATAATTTCGGTATACATACATATGTTAATATTTATTCCACTAGTCTCTATAGTATTAAAATGTACTTGTGACGTTCCATTTACTACATCTTTATTATTTTCTAAAACAAACTTTATTCTATTTACTATTTTCTCTATTTTATCAGAATTTGTTTCTAATGGTAGTTTTATGTCAAATGCATATCTTCTCTGATTCATTCTTGAATAATTTATTATGTTATTTGTCGTAAAATTAGAATTTTGAATGGTAACTATAGAATTATCAGATGTTTTTATTTTCGTACATCTAAAAGATATTTCTATTACTTCTCCTTCATTTACTCCTACTGCTATCCAATCTCCTACTAAAAATGGTTTATCTGACATCATAGTAAAACCTGAAATTAAACTTTTTACAAAATCCTGTGCTGCTAGTGCAACTACTGCACTTCCAATACCTAACCCTGCAATGAGGCTTGACGGATTAATTCCAAATACTGCTAATATCAAAAGACCTGCACCTGTATAAATTATATATTTTAATATTTTACTCGTAAAACTAGCTACAGTTCTATTGCCATCAGGTTTGTCTTCATTTCTCAATCTTTTCACAATTCCGCTCTTTGGATCTACAAAATTCACAAGCCCTTTAGCAATTATACAAATAATAGAAATATCAAGCAATTGCTTGCAAATTATCATAGCTTGTTCTGGTAAATTTATAACTAAGACTCCAATATATATACCTATAGAAATAAACAAAGCTTTAAGTGGTTTGTAGAAAGGATTATTTTTAATTTTTCTTTTATCTTTTTCTCTAAACTTAAACATCTTAATTATTAAATATGAGAATATTGGGCTCAATATAACAAAAATTCCAATAATTATAAGTGCAATTCCAACATCTAATACTTGTTCTTTAGTAATATTTTTAAAGAAATTTATTATATTATTTATTTGTTCCATTACCTTTCAGTCCTTTCTTGTATCTTACATTATTTTTTATACTTTATTTATTAATATGTGATATAATATTATTTGCGATGAGTGCTTTTATTTTTATTCCTTGCTCTTTAAACATTTTTTCATGTTCTGTCTCTATATTTACCCAAAAGTCATCTTCTTTTTCCAAATCATAGGTTTTCTTTTCTATGTTAAAACCTACTTCTTTAAAATAGTTAATGCTATCATTAAATAATTCATCATCATCTGTTTTAAAAAACATTTTAGATCCTATATTTAAAAATTCTTTATATTTTTCTAGCTGTCTTGTATGTGTAAGTCTCTTTTTTCTATGTTTTCCTCGTGGCCACGGATTGCAAAAATTTATATATATTCTTTCTATTCCATCTTCTTTAGAAAAGATATTATTTATTCTTTCTATATCATACCTTGTTATATAAATATTATCTATTTCTTTATTATTGCTTTTATATTCTTCTTCAATTTTTCTCTTTGCTAATCCAAGCATTGCATCTACTAAATCAATTGCAATATAATTTATATTTTGGTTACTAACTGCAAGCTTAGAAATAAATCCACCTTTTCCGCAACCTAATTCTATATATATTGGATTACTATTTTTAAAAAGAGTTTTCCATCTTCCTTTATATTCTTCTGGGTTATCTATATAAAACTTACTAGCTTCCAATTCTGGCCTAGCCCATGGTTTATATCTGATTCGCATTTTTTATTCCCTTTCTTTTATTAATAATTAATATTATATCATCAATTTTTTCTTCTAACAATAGTTTTTATATAGTTAATAACTTCTTTCTTTATTTTAGATAATTTAACTCTAACAAGTTTTTTATCTTATTAGTATTATTTTGCTCTTTATAATATTTTTTATTCCGTTAACTAAACAAAACACTTTTCTTTATATAATATAGAAAAGTGCTTTGTTTTTAATTTTGAGCAAATAACCCTGTTATAAAATTCCATATTCCTTTAAAAATTCCTGTCACGATTGCTATTATTATGTCTATAATGGTCTTCAATATTGGATTTCCTTCATAAAAATTTACCATCCAATCATGTGTTGGTGGAATAAACCATAATATGACAAAAATAACCACTAAAATTAGAATTACCATAAAAAAATCTTTGATGCTTTCTTTTGACCAACCACGCTTAACTTTAAAGCCTAAACTTCTTAGATAATCATAATATGCATTTTGATACTCTTCATTTAAACTTTCTTGCATTCTTTTTCTTTGAATGGCTTCTTCTTTTTGTAATTTTTTTTCATATTTTAATCTCTCTTTTTCATAATCAAAATCATCTGTTTTCATATTATGACTATTATCTGAATTGTATTGGTTATGTGTATTATATCCATCCGAATCATATTGGCTATACGTATTTTGAGATTTGTATTGATTGTATTCATCATATGTTCTTGAATTACTTTGGTTTTGATTTTCTAGTTTCTTTTTGCTTCTTTCTTGCTCTAATTTTATATCATATTCTTTTCTTTTTGTTTCATTTCCAAGTATTTCATAAGCTTCATTAATTTGTTTCATCTTATTTTCCGCAATTTGCTTTTTATCCTGACTTTGTAAGTCTGGATGATACTTTTTTGCTAAAACCTTATATGCTTTTTCTATTACTTCTTCTGAAGCATTTTCACTTACTTCTAACACTTCATATAATGTTCTTTCTTTCATCTATTTCCCCTTATCTCTAATTATCTTTCTAAAATTATATCATTATTCTCCAAAAAATCATAGTATTTTTAGCAGATTTATGCTATAATTATTTTGATTTTTCAGAAAGAGGTGATAATCTTTGAAACTTGCATCTAATGGAGAAACATTGGCAGAAAGCAAAGTCCTTATTTTATATATTTTAAATAGTGTAAAAAAGTCAATTACAAATAATGCTTTATATAAGATAGTACTTTCTGTTTTGGATATGAACTATTTTTACTTTCAACAATTTTTATTAGATTTAGTAAAGAGTGATTTTGTCTTTACTTATGACAAAGAAGATCATCATATGTATTTAATAACAGATAAGGGCATTAGAACTTTAGAACTTACAGAAGATATATTACCTGGAATATTGAAATTACAAGTAGATACAAATTTAAAATATGCTTTAGATGATGTTAATGAGGAAAATTCAATTGTTGCAGAATATACTCCTGTTAGCGAAAATTACTATAATGTAACTTGTAAAATTATGGAGAATAATGAATGCCTTTTCGAAGTAAAAACTTTTGCAGGATCTCGTGAACAGGCTAAATTAATTGTTGATAATTGGAAAAAGCATGCAGGAATAATGTATCCAAGTCTTTTGGAAATTTTAACTCAAGATTTTGGCGATGAAACTGTAGAAGAAGAAAAAAGTAAATCATCTGAAGAAGTAATAGGCTCTCCTCTAGATGTATACAATTATGATGTTATTAATAGAACTTCTTTAGAGGATACCAATATTTCTAGTGAAAAAGATTCTGAAGAAAGCTCAGAGGATTTTGATAAACACTCCTCTGCCCTTTCTAATAATTCTGATGTAATAGAAGGTAATATAAATTTATTTGATTTAATGGATCATCCAAAAAAATAGCCAAGATTTTAAATCTTAGCTATTTTTTTAATTAATTCATCAATTGACAAAATTTCTTTTTCTCCTGTTTTTGTTTTCTCTAATTCTACTTTTCCATTTTCTACTTTTCCTCCTAATATGGCAATATAAGGAGTTCCTAGTACTTTTGCATCTTTTATTCTCGCTCCAAAATTTATATTTTCTCTATCATCTAATATTGTTCTTATTCCTAACTCATTAAGTTTTTCATAAATTTCTTCTGCTGCTTTTACTTTTTCGCTATCTTCCATTTTGGCAATTATTTGTAGCTTAAATGGTGCAATTTGCTCTGGCAATGCTATTCCAACAATATTATCGTTTTCATCTTTAATAACGGACAACTCATATATTGCTGCTACCATCCTACTAACTCCAATTCCATAGCATCCCATATAATATGGTTGTTCTTTACCATCTTGTGCAGTAAAAGTAGCTTTCATGGTATCGGAATATCTTGTACCTAGTTGGAAAATATGACCAAGCTCTATTGCTTTTGTCTCCTTGAAATTAGAGATATCTTCAATTCCATATTCCTCTTTTAAATATTCTTGATAATTTTCTTTTTCTAATATTTCTGTATTTAACGCCGTTTTTGTTTTCTCATCATAAAGTATGGTATCTTCTCCAATTGGAGATACTAGCATCATTTCTTCGCTTTTCTTACCTCCCATTGCTCCATTGTCTGCCACAACTGGCAACATATCAATTCCTATTTTTTCTGCTATTTTTAAATATGCATTTCTTACATTTTCATAAGATTCTTCTAGACCTTCTTTATCAGCATCAAAGCTATAAGCATCCATCATTAAGAATGATTTTCCTCTTAATAGATAACCTCTATTTCTAATTTCATTTCTATATTTCTCACCTATTTGATAAAATGTTGCTGGTAGATGTTTGTAGGATTTTAATTTTTCCCTTGCAAACTCTAAAACTGCTTCTTCTGCTGTTGGCGCTAGGCAAAAAGTTCCTTTATCGGATTCGGTAACTAGCATTACTCCATCTTCAATATATTTGTCCCATCTTCCTGATTTTTCCCAAATTTCCTTTGGTTGAATAGTAGGAAGTTGCACTTCTGCTAATCCTGCTTCATCTAAACATTCTCTAATAATTTCTTCCATTTTTCTTTTTACTAATAAAGGTACTGTGCCATATCCCATTATACCTGTTCCATATTGAACTAATTGGCCTGACTGCATTAACATATCTTGTGCTGGGTACATTTCATCCAATTTATTTACTCGCATTGTACCTATTCCTAAATTTGATAATTTCATAGTCTTCTTCCCTCTCCTATCTACAATTTTCTTCTAATTTTCTACCTCTTTATCCACATTTTCTCCCTTTTCCCTTTCGGGAGTAGGAGCCTCCGTATTCTCTTCTATAATCTCATCAATTACAATTTGTCTATTTTCATCTAATTTATATCTTGGAAGATCTGGCAGTTCCTCTAAACTAGATATACCAAACATTCTTAAAAACTCACCTGTTGTTTTATAAGTCATTGGTCTACCAGGAGCATCCATCTTTCCCGCTTCCTCAATTAAATTATAATCTAACAATTTATAAATGGTTCCATCCGAATTTACTCCTCTAATAGATTCAATCTCTGCTCTTGTAATTCTTGGATTGTATGCAATGATTGATAATGTCTCTAATGCTGCATTTGATAAATTTGGTTTACTCCTTTTATCAAAAATAGGATATATATATTCATAATATTCTTTTTTTGTACATAATTGATAACAATCATTCAAATTAATTATACTAAGCCCTCTATTTTCTTTTTCATAGTCCAACTTTAACGATTCCACACTACTAATAACCTCTTCAGAACTAAGTTCTAGGGCAGACATTAACTCATTTATTTTTACTTCTCTTCCCGCAGCAAACAAAATTGCTTCAATAATTCCTTTCACTTTACTTTGTTCCATTTAAGCATTCCTCTCATCTTTTTCTCTTTACAGTTTCTTCTTTATTTACAATTCATAATTATACTTTTTTAACGAAGTAATGTGTATTTTTATTTTATGTTTGAGTGCTTAAGGTGGGGACCAACAAGTTTACAAACTGTTAAGCGAAGCTGTTACAGTTTGTACGATGTTGGGGGCCGAAAACATAAAATAAAAATACACATTACTTCGTTTTTACAATAATCTGTTAACTGTAACCTCCTTTATTTTACCATTTTTTTTATTTATTGTAAACATCTTGACTTTATGAATTTTAGCATTTATAATTTAAATTAATATTTGTCATTATATTCTTAAAAAATTAGCAATATATTTTAGTGTAAATCTAGTTTTTGTAGCAAATATATTTTATTTGAATACCTTTGTAGATATATTTGTAAACTTATAGAATGAATTATTTTATACATCTGATTATATTATTAAATTTAAAATAGGAGGTTCTTTATGTACACATATAATAAGGATGATAAATCATATGTTTTTTCTTCTGATGAATTAGATATGGAAAATCTAGTTGATATGAATGAAAATAATGAATCTGAAACAAAAAATACTAATGAAAAGCCACCAAAGATTGAAGTTATAAATGGCGGAAATGATTTAAATATATCTCCTGTTTCTAACCATTTAGAAATTGAAAGGCCTAAAAGTGAAAAGAAAGAAAATATAGTTATCCCAGAAGAAAAAAAGGATTAATTGATTTCTCTATATGCAACAAAAAATTCAGGTGTTCTACCTGAATTTTTTTTAGGAATTTTTTATGTTCTATCTTTTGTTAGAATCTATATTATTTTATATAGCTTCCTTATTTTCACTTGGTTCTTCATTTTCGTCCGATTCTTTATTTATTACTTCTAGTGTTGCTACTGATACTTCATATGCTGTTCTATTTTCAATGGTTCCATCTTCATGTTTTTTCTCGTATTGTCTTGATTGCACTCTACCAACAACTTTAATTTCTGTACCTACTGCTACTGTTTCGCAGAATTTTGCATTTCTTCCCCATGCAATACAAGGGATATAGTCTGATTTGTTATATGATCTATTTACTGCTAATAATACATCTGCTATTTCTCTACCAAAAGGTGTTTTTCTATATATAGGTTTTCTACATATATATCCATCTAATACAACCTCATTTGTTATGAAATCCTTTCCTACAGGTATATCAGCTTCTTGATCGTCTAAAAATTCAATGTTTTTTGCAAATACTGTAAGCACTAATCTGTTCTTTTCTCCTTCATAACTATTATAAGATCTAAATTGTCCTGTTATAGACATTTTGCTCTCTAATGGTAGCCCCTTTTCTGTAATTAGTCTTTCTGAAATAGTAATTGGTATGTTATCAAAATTTCCACTTAAACGTGGCACACTTAAATCAAATACATAGAATTTTTCTCCATATATTTCATGACTTAATCTTTTTTCACTTGTTACCTTTCCCACTAGTGTGATGTGGTTATTGTCTAAATACAAAGTATTCAATTGATTTTCCTCCCCCATTTGTTTATCTTTTTTGTAAAAATTAAAATCGTTTTTTCTCACATTATTTATTATACTACGTTTTTTTGGATTTGTCTACATAAAATGTTATTTTTTTGCATTTTTTTCTTTAATAATTTATTCAATATTTAGTTTTAATTGTATAATATATCTACAATTTTGGAAGATATAATAGCGTATTTTTCAACATTTTCTACCATTTCCAATTCATATTCTTGTGGTTCTATCTCTTCGCCCTTTTTATTTAAAATAATTCTTTGTAAACATATTATTATGTTGTTTTCTTCTATACTGGATACAGTAAATGTAGTTTTATTATTAAATCCATAGGTTATAACTATCAAATTTAGATTTCTTATTGCTTCTAAATCAATTTTTATATCTGAATTTAATATTAGATATTTAGAATTAGATATTATTTTTCTAAGTTCTATTTTATTATTAATTTTTGTATCTATTACTATTGTTTCAAATTTTATATTTTTTATATTTATAATATTTTTTTCGTTTATAAATATGATATTTTCTACTGGCAATATTTTAGATAATTTATCTTTCATATATAACTCATTTTTTTGATTAGTAATAACCCCAATAAAAAACATTTTCTACTCCTAATATATAATTTAATACTATTATATATTATTGGTAAATATTCATAATTTATTCATTAAATGAATTTTTTTCCATTAAATTGTTCAATTATTTACCGAATTGTTTGTGGCTATGCTATTAATCATATTAATATTATTTACTTGGTTTACATTTGTAATATTAGTAGATGTCATTACACTGTTTTCGGACGACATATTATTTAGTCCTGTTGCTGCTACAAACAATATTATTACGGTACATATGGCCACTATATAAGAAAATATTTTAGATTTATCAATAACTAAGAACATAAAAACCTCCATTCGAGTAATTTTACATACTTTAATACAATAAGAATGAATTTAGATTTCGCCAAAAGCAAAACTTTTAATTACAAGCTAGTATGATTATATGCTTATAATTAAAAGTTTATTCTTTTAATTTAATCTATTTTTTGTAATTCTAAATTATCTTCATTTAGAAGCTTTTTTGCAATATTTACAAAGTTACACTCCATATCAGTTAAAAAGATTTGTGTATCGTGTTCCTGATTTTTCTCATTAGTCATATTATTTTCTACAATATACTCTTTTACTTGTTTTGCTACCATTTTTCCTGTATTTATTATTTCTATATGTTCTTCAAGTTCTTCTTTTATAACTGATTCAAATAACGGATAATGTGTGCATCCTAAAATTAGAGCATCTATATTTTTCATATTCTTAAGATACTCGTGTATTGCTAGTTTTGCTATTTCATTTTTAGTCCATCCTTCTTCTGCCATTGGTGCTAAAAGAGGACATGCTTTGCTTTGAATTTTTATATTGTCTATACTTTGTTCTATTTGATTTTGCCAACCTTTACTCCTTATCGTTCCTGTAGTTGCAATAACTCCTACATTTTTTATGTTCTTATTTTTTAAATATTCCACTGTTGGTTTTATTATTCCTATTATTGGTATATTGAATATTTTTTGCATTTCTTCTAAAGCTTGACTTGTAGCAGTTCCACAAGCTATTACTATTATCTTTGTATTCATTTTAATTAAGTTTTCTATTCTTTTTTTACTTAATTCAATGATAGTTTCTTTAGATTTACTTCCATATGGAAAACTTGCTGTATCTCCAATATATATATAGTTTTCATTAGGAAGTAGTTTTTTAATTTCTTTAAGTACGGTTAATCCTCCAACACCTGAGTCAAACACTCCTATAGGCCTATTATCCATTTTCATCTTCTCCTTCTATTTTACATTTCTAATGTTTTCATAGTTTTTTACAATATCTTATTTTTATTTAACTTGATTATTGCTATTTTTCTTATAAAATTATATCTTTATTTTTTAATTAATATTGTTTTTTTATCTTCATTATTATATCTCATTTTTATTCATTTTTCTACATAATATTCACATTTTCTACACTCCAACATAATATATATTAAGCTAATTGCTTAAGAAAGGATGATTATTTATTATGGAATATGAAAAAAATATCTGCCCTGTTCTAGATGTAGACGGAATTTTAGCAACTGGAAAGCAATTTGATTTAGATATAACTTTACCAGAAGATAATAGAAGTGTTATTTATGGGATAGTTAAAGACTGTTATCAAGAACCTGTTTGTGATGCTGTTGTAAAGCTTGTTGAAGTTGTTTGTGAACGCGGAAAAGAGGAAAGGAGACCAGTTTCTCATACTTTTACAGATGACAATGGAGAATTTGTATTCGGACCACTTTGTGCTAACAGATTCTACGAGATAGAAATATGGGTAGATCGAGTTAAACATTGTAAAATTTGTACAAAAGTAGAACGTGATGTAGATTGTTTAAAAGGAGTTAAATTAGACTGCAAAAAAGAATGTAAAAAAACATGCCATAAAGAGGAATATAATGAACAATATGATAAATGTATGAAAGATAAAGAAGAAAAAAAATGCTGTAAAGAATGCAATAAAGATAAAGAATATAAAGATGATAAGGAATGCTGTAAAAAACAAGGAGAAGATAAAGAATGCAAAGAGTGCTGTGAAAAACAAAGAGAAGATAAAGAATGTAAAGAGTGGTGTGAAAAACGAAGAGAAGATAAAGAATGCAAAGAGTGCTGTGAAAAACAAAGAGAAGATAAAGAATGTAAAGAATGCGATAAGAAAGATGATAAATGTGATAGAAGACCATATAGACCTTTTTGTAGACCTTTCTAAGTATAGTTTCTTAAATTGATAAATCGGATAAAAATCCTATTTACCCAAATTTTGCGATACTCTCGATAGGCTCTTAGACTGTTTTTAATACAAAAAATCCAACTCTTATCGAGCTGGATTTTTTGTTTCTTGGTTTCCTAAAATAGGAAACCATATTTGCTTTTTGTGTCTCTATTTCAAGATAGGCCATTTTCTATATTTTATAATTATGGTATATCTACCATTTTACATGATTCCCATTTTTCTTGCAAATTGTTTGCCCATTTTTACCATTTTCTTTCTACTTGGCATCATTTTCTCAGAACATGCCATAGCAACTCCTGCAGATATAAGCCCTCCAATTATCATTCCCTTAACAAATTTCATATTCATACATTTCCTCCTTTTCGTTATTTAGATAATGTTTTTGTCTTGCCTTACACTATCCGTTATTTTATAGTATTATTCCTATTTTTTTCTTTTCTATACCTTTTTTTATAAGAAAAGTGGCTTCGCCACATGTGCGTTTTGCTTCGCAAATACGCACGGCCCAAGGTAACTTAACCTTGTTGTATACGGAAAAATCATTAAAGATACTGAAATAACAAAGAAAAAGTCGATTTTTCCTATACAATAAGAAACCTAACCTTATTTCCTACGTAATAAAGAATATGTTTGGTAAATTGCAATAATAAGCAAAAAAATCCCAAAGCATTTTCTCAAACTTCCTACTTCCATTTTAGTAGAAATCGTTGCTCCTATATATGTTCCAATTAATCCCCATAAACATATTGGCACTCCTACTTTGAATCTAATATTTTTATTTTTAATAAATATAAATATTGCTGCTATAGCTGTTGGAACAAAAAATATAACATTTGTACCTTGTGCAATATGTTGTTCAATGTTTGCTAATATGGATAGTAGTAGGATTAGTACTGTTCCTCCTCCCATTCCTAGTCCACCAATTATTCCCGATATCAATCCTATAATAATTTCTTTCATATTTACCTCATAATAGTGGTAATCCCTGCATAAAATAAGAATATAATAAAAGCAATTTGCAGATATTTATCTGGAATTTTATTTAGTAATTTTCCTCCTATTATTCCTCCTATTATTCCCCCTATAGCACATTTTATTCCCAAATTCCAATCTATGAAATTGTTTCTGTTATATATAATGGCTGTAAGAATTACCATTGGAGTTATGCAAAAAAGTGAAGTTGCTCTTGCCTCTTTTTCATTTAATTTCAGTATATATACAAATACTGGGACTAAAATTAATCCTCCACCTGCTGAAAACATTCCACTTATAATTCCTGCTAAAATTCCTATTAATGCATTTTTCATTATACACACTCTCTTTCTTATTACATAGTGAAATCTTTAGTTTTTATTATGTAATAAGGCTTAAGTTTTCTTGAGCTGTGCAAAAATCATGAGACGATTTTGCATTACTAAGTCACTTTTTTCTTTATTATGTATAAATTGCAATAAATTATTCCTTTTTTGCATTCCTATATCCAAGTTTATAAAATTCTTGAAATCTATTTTCTGCTATTTGTGTTAGTATATCATCACACCTAAGCATTTGCCTAATTATCTTATTTTTTAATTTCTCATCTTCAATATTATCTGCTTTATCAAAAAAACTTTGTAATTCCCTTAAATATTTTTTATTTTTTTCTTTCCAGTCTTTATTATCTTTTAAACTTTCTTTTATTTGTTTTAGCATAGTTCTCCCTTCTTATTACTATTATAGTACTTATTGTTACTCTTATCGTTATATTTTAGTTTGTATATGTAATTTTAATATATTGCATGATAAAATACAAGTATATGACAAAATATGACAAATTTCTACTTTGCATATTTATATTTTAATGGAAGGTTGTGGCATATGATCAAAATAAAACTATCAGATTTATTAGGTAAGCATAAAATGACTCAAGCT